>JANXNM010000798.1 GCA_025354065.1 Synechococcales cyanobacterium 340R_concoct_173_sub
GAAGACCCAGAGTTTGAAACGTTCTACACGAAGAACATTCTTCTGAACGAAGGCATCCGCGCATGGATGGCGACTCAAGATCAACCCCACGAGAAGTTTATTTTCCCAGAGGAGGTTCTGCCACGTGGTAACGCTCTCTAATCAAAATTTTGCAGGAACTCGCGACCAAGAATCCAGTGGATTTGCTTGGTGGTCCGGTAATGCACGTCTCATCAACCTTTCCGGTAAGCTACTTGGCGCACACGTTGCCCATGCTGGCCTGATTGTGTTCTGGGCGGGCGCAATGACGCTTTTTGAAACTGCGCATTTCATCCCCGAAAAACCGATGTATGAACAGGGCTTGATCCTGTTGCCACATCTCGCAACTCTCGGCTGGGGCGTTGGTCCCGGTGGTGAAATCATCGATACCTTCCCGTACTTCGTCTCAGGTGTGTTGCACTTGATTTCGTCGGCGGTTCTGGGTTTGGGTGGGATATACCATGCGGTTCGTGGCCCTGAAACATTGGAAGAATATTCCACATTCTTCGGCTACGACTGGAAAGACAAGAACCAAATGACGAACATCATTGGGTATCACCTCATCCTGTTGGGTGGTGGTGCATTCCTTCTGGTAGCGAAAGCAATGTTCTTTGGCGGCGTGTACGACACTTGGGCACCTGGTGGCGGCGACGTTCGAGTCGTTACTAATCCCACGTTGAATCCGGCTGTGATTTTCGGCTATCTCCTCAAAGCTCCCTTTGGTGGCGAAGGCTGGATCATCAGCGTAGACAACATGGAAGACCTGATCGGTGGACACATCTGGATCGGATTTATCTGTATCTTCGGTGGAGTGTGGCACATCCTGACCAAGCCATTTGGCTGGGCACGTCGTGCATTGGTATGGTCTGGTGAAGCTTACCTTTCCTACAGTCTTGGTGCTTTGTCCTTAATGGGCTTCATCGCATCAATTATGGTTTGGTACAACAACACTGCTTACCCAAGTGAATTCTTCGGTCCAACGGGTCCAGAAGCATCTCAAGCGCAAGCAATGACCTTCTTAGTGCGTGACCAAAAGCTGGGTGCAAACGTAGGTTCTGCCCAAGGTCCAACGGGTCTGGGTAAGTACCTGATGCGTTCTCCGACTGGTGAGATCATCTTTGGTGGCGAAACTATGCGTTTCTGGGACTTCCGTGGTCCTTGGCTAGAGCCTTTGCGTGGTCCGAATGGTCTGGATCTTGACAAAATCAAGAACGACATTCAACCTTGGCAAGCTCGTCGTGCGGCTGAGTACATGACGCACGCACCTCTGGGTTCTTTGAACTCGGTGGGCGGAGTTGCAACTGAAATTAACTCGTTTAACTATGTGTCTCCTCGGGCATGGTTGGCTTGTTCTCACTTCGTGTTGGGCTTCTTCTTCTTGATCGGCCATCTCTGGCATGCAGGTCGCGCACGCGCGGCGGTTGCTGGTTTTGAGAAGGGTATCGATCGTGAAACTGAAGCAACACTCTCAATGTCGAATCTAGACTAATCTCTTCGGAATTAAGTCTATAAAAAAGCGGCTCCTGGATTTCCGGGAGTCGCTTTTGATTTAAGCGTTGGTTTAGATACGATTTTAATTAGCCCATTGTGAGGGCTTTATTGTGAGTGCACTCCGGGTTTACCAATAAATTTCATCTAGTTATCACGAATCGGTCTTGACTCCTGATGTTGAAGGTTGCTTGAGATTTAGTAAATCTGACATTCAAGCTTAGGATTATTAGAGGTTCGGCATTTATCCTTCTCTTGGGTTTCACACCTTTTATCCATTTTATTATTTTAAATTAGCCAATCGTCTCAATATTAGTACCTGGCTGGATTCTAAAATGTAAGCACCGTTTAATAGTATTTTTTTGACGAATAGAGTAATGATCGCGTCAAAATTTTGGGCGGGAAATCCAGGTCAGCCAAGGGGTGGAAGTATAGGTAATCGAGCGGATTAATTCTGCGGATAGTGATGATTCATAAGTGCTAAAGCGGATTCCGGGCGATCGTATCCATACCCCTGATCACCCCATTTATTTTTGACTCAAATTCAGTTGGAATATCTTCCCGATCGAGTGACAGTTTCGTCCACCTGTCACTTTCCAAGTCACCGCCATATTCATACGATTCGATCGTCCATTTGCCATCGATCGTGTTAGGTTAATCTCCCCAGTACAGGTCGTCCGGCTATTTGGTGGCACTCGCACTTCCGACAATGGTGAATCCGAAAATGTCCCTTTATAGTAGTAATGTCCCATAGCTCCTTGACTCTCCGTAATTTGGATAAACCCACCCCAGTTTCCATTCTCAACTTTTGTCAGATAATGACCTGTAGTTTTAAATGTATTACTACCTTCTACCAAAGAAAGCGTTGTAAAGCCTGATTTAGATTCATAATCTAAAGCCTGGGCAGACGATGCAAACGTGCAAATTCCGATCGTTACAGCAACCAAAATGGAAGGTTTTACAAATTTCATGATGATAAACCAAGGGGAGAACTGTGGATAGCCGTGGCTACAATTCTCCAACTCGCCATTACTGAAATCAACACGAGTGATTGCGATCAAACGTTGAACGCTCAAATTACTAATTGCACCGATCGTAATTCTATGTCGTGACCTGAATTCAATAGTTTACATACTCAAATTTGAATGTTAGACAAGTCTCAGATCAGATTGAATGATCGTAGAGCCTCTGCCGTCACCGCTGTCACCGAAGGTACCACCCAATCTGCCCCAGCCGATCGCAAACTCGTTTCATAGGCAGCTCGCCTTCCCAGATCTCCATTCGCAATATGAGGCGGCAACGAACCCACGGCAAAAAATGATCGCGATTTATCCCGAGCGTGGGACCGGGCGATCGTCTGCATATCCGCCACTGTATCCCCGACATACACTACTGATTCGTCTGGATTCACCCCCAATCGCGCCATTAATGTAAATAGCCCACTTGGATCCGGCTTCCCTGGTGCATCCTCCATCGCCACCAACTCAGGATTCACCAAACCAACTCTTCCTTCAAGAACAAATTTCGCCGAAACCGTCGTCGCTCCGCTAAAAAATCCCCACTTTACCCCTGCGATCGTTAATTTATCGAAATAATCGCGATCGCACAGCAACGGCTCCCCTGCCAGATACCCCGTCCAAGCGCCATCCACCCACTCACCGCGATACCGAGACTGGAAAAAAGAAACGATCGCCTCGTAATCCACCGGATGCTCAGTGCGCGATTTTCCTAATTCCTCAAAATGTCGATACACCAGTTCTAGTGACGCTTCCCAATCGTTATTCCAGATCCCTTCGCCCTTGAGTCTGTCAATTTCCTCTGGTGTCGGGTGCCACGCTCCAGCTGTAAAATGGGCCACCGTATCAGACAGTGCCAGCCGATAGGAACCTGCCACATCGCGAATCACGCCATCAATATCAAAGGCCACAATCATCTTTTTTCTCCAACACGAGCGATCGCAATCTCAAAAATCCTAACGATTATCTCGCAAATTTGGCCCGACTATCTGATACAATTCTGGGCTGTATGGGAAAAGATGTGGGACTCGCGCTGGAGGATTTGATTTGTCGAAATTTGTATTAAAGGTTCTTTGGTTAGACAAAGACGTTGCCTTGGCTGTTGATCAAGTAGTCGGTAAAGGCACTAGCCCATTGACTTGCTACTATTTCTGGCCCCGTAATGATGCGTGGGAACAGATGAAGACCGAACTCGAAGCCAAGCACTGGATTTCTGAGGTCGATCGGGTTGAGTTGCTAAACAAGGCAACCGAAGTTATCAACTATTGGCAAGAAGAAGGCAAAAGCCGTCCTGTTGCTGAAGCGCAAACTAAGTTTCCTGAAGTTGTTTTCACAGGTAGTGCGTAATTGCCTGTAAACAGTTCAATCTAAATTAATTTTTAAAATTGATTTAACTCAAGTCCCGGTTTTCACACAGAAGATCGGGACTTCGTGTTTTCTATAGTTCAAAAATTGTACATGTCCGGCAATTTTATAAATTCACCTTTTATAAATTCACCATTGATAATCAAGTTTATCTGGATTGATATTTGATTAATTCAAGTCCGATCGTTTCGCACGAACCCAAGCCCGAAACTCAATCTCAGCCTCGACTTCATCAATTCGAGCTTGTTCAAGAAATCGATACAAGTCTTCTTTCTGAATCCAATCAAAGGTTGGGCTATGGGCAACTTCTATATAGGCAGAATCGCACAATTCAAGAATTTGCCATATGTCTCCATCGAATCGCCAAAATTCAGGAACTCCCATACTGGCATAAAGACGATTTTTATCAATATCAGTATTGGTAATATCTACTTCTACAATCAAATCTGGCGGCGGATCTTGAGCGAGATCTATAATTTTCCCAATAACTTTGGAATAGCTTTGAATGTAGTAAGCATTGTCTGGTTCAGCACCACGATCGAGATCCTCACGATTCAGGGTAGTTGATCCCATAGTCTTCAACTTTAAACCCAACTCCACTACTAAAATACGAATGAATAGTTCTATTAACCGTCCACTAAATTCATGTATTTGTAAAGGCACCGTAATCTCCAATACTCCCTTGTCAAAGATTAAACGGGACGATCGATTATTAGGCAATGCTCGCAAAATGTCCTGATAACCCTGCCAAGTAATGCCGCGCAGAGTCACACGCTTTTCGCCGACGATCGGGATAGCTTTTGGTTCTGGAGCAAGCTTCGTGACCATTAATAAATCCTCTACATCTCAATAGACTAACAAAATACCTCAAATTCAAAACGCACCATACGCACCGATCGTAATTTTTTCTAGCATAACACTATACTTTTTTGCGTTTGGTTTTGGTGTTTTTTGTTTATTCGTCATCGGTTTCTTGTAAAAGGTTTTGGAGAATTTGCTTTGATGAAATTTTGAGTTTCTCGATCGCTTTTATAGCTTTTTTTGAGTGTTTTGGTCGATCGCTCAAATTTAGCTGAGAGGATAATTTTATAGGGTTGTGAGCCAGGATTCAAATTCATTGGCATTAAGACTATTTTTATTTGTTTCGGTGGTGGATTCTAGAAGGGTGTTGACGATCGCACCTGTGTATTTGGTTCCCCAGACAGCTGAACCAAGATACTTTAATGAGCGGAACCTGAATAACTCCACCTGCCGCAGTCACAGGAACCTTTATTCACACAACCAAATTCTCTCAAAAGTCGGAGAGACAAGACTGTTCGCCGCGCTCCCGTATCAACGAGTAATCTCACAACCTTAGAGCGCCTATCATTTGCAACCAACAGCACCTCGAACATAGAACAAAGAATCCTTCCTTTCCAACAGGATAAATCACAATTTTACTCATAGAATAAACACCATATCCTCAGGCGTTTTCACAAAACATTCGATCGCAATATCTCTTCCTTTTCCTCGTGATACCGCACCGTAAGCCTCATCTCGATCGATTGAATGCGCAATCTACCTCACCCGCGATCGGTTTTAAATTACAATCGACCTCCGTATAAGCAATCAGAACCCATTCACCATCATAACGCCGCTGAATCTCGTCATAACTTAAAATCTCATTCATACCAATCTCCGATTACAGATGGATACCCCCATTCTAATCCATCACCCCACTCCTCCAACAACCCCCGCAACGATCGCATCTCACTGATCAGCACCATCAATCAACCTGCGATCGAAATCATATTAATTCCTTTCACTTGGTGCATTGGTTTAGTCGATCGTTCCGTCGTAATCATTTCATCCGCACCCATCAAAATTGCAGCCGCAACATGAATCCCATCGATCGCAGATAACCCATATTGACTCGCAATCTGATAAGCCTCTTCCACCAAGCCTTCCAAGTCCCTTGCCCAATACTCAACAGAATCAAAAAATGCTTGATAAAACTCAACTTCAGCAACTTTTCGATAACACACTGATTTAGGGAGAACCTCTAATCGAACAAAAATACTCGATATGAATTCTCGATTTTCATCTTCTAAAATTTCCAACGCTCGATCAGACACTGAACCTGAACTTCGGGCCGCCGCAATCAATACACCAGAATCAATAAAAGTCCGAATCATCTAATCAAACTCTCTCAACCGATCGCGTTGTTCAGAAATTTCCTCATCCATCTGTTCTATTGTCACATCAGGTTCACCCGAATCAACAATCTTAGCCCGCAACGATCGAAGACTACGCCTCAAAACTTGATTACTAGTCAACGATCGTTCTAACGCTTGAGACTTCCGCTCCATCTCAATATCGCGCTGTAAAGCATTAATCATTTCTAATACTGTTTCTTGCTTATCTGACGGCAGCTTCTTGAGAGCCGCGATCGCCATCTCTTCAGTTGTCATTGATGTTACCTCTACAGTAGACCCTCTCCATTTTAACCTATCTCTATAATCCTCCCTCCCCCATTCTCAATTCAGCATTCATCATTCTCAATTTTCCCCCGGTGCCCAAGGACCAATTACAGCCACTCCATTCTTCTCCTTTTCAGCGAGTTCTGAATTGAGATTGAGGAGTTTTTCGAGTAGATCGTCTTTGGGCGTGAAACCATAGGCTTGGAGGACGATTTTGTCGAGTTGGGTGTGGAGTTTGAAGAGTTGGCTGGTGGGTTCGTGGAAATATTCGTTATAGAGTTTGGTGATGCCCCATTGTTTGCTCTCCATTTGGGTGGAGCGGTAGTCATGGAGTTCTTGGACGGTGGTGCGAATGGTGGTGATCAGGTTAGAGGACGGGGTTTGGGGGAAGGGGAAGGTTTCAAAGCAGGTTGTGTTTGTATAGCGAGTATCGCCCTTCAGCGTAGAACCTTGAGCTTTTACCCAAAGTCGATGTACTTTTGATGTCAAAATTCCTAATATATAAAAATCGTCAGAAGCAATTACCATGTTCGCTTCACAGGGCAAAATCGAAATATCAACAGGCGTAAACATTATCCATTTAGCAATTTTCGGTAATGCAAAATAATAGCCTAGACCTTGTAAAGCTTTTCTCATTGCGGGTCTTTTTTCACCAAACTGCCACCAATTTAGCTGTCTTGCTTTTCTCTTATTACTATCTCTCTCAGGTTTAACTTTTTCTTTGACTCTCTGCAAAGGTAGTTTGTAAATAGATGCCTCTTCGATAGGCATATCATTAAAATCAATCACCCAATCCAGTTTTTCAAATGGACTAATTAGCCCTCTACCATCGATCATTGGTTTGAGAACATTTAAATTTATAGGATCAGCTTCAATCCATTTCTGAGCTTCTTTCTCAGAGAGAATAAATCCTTTACCTGACAACTCACAAGCTTGAAAAGAAAAGTTTTTGTTGACTGCTAGTTTAAGTGCTGAATCGACAGGAGGTTCAGATTTTAGTGCTGTGGATATCATCGGAACTTTAACATTGTCTAGAAATATTTCTGTGGGTTCTTGATTCATCCAATTGACTATACTTACATGAACTGCTGCCTCGCCAGACCATTCTTGAGTTGAAATAGCATCATGGATAAAGCCCCCCTTTTTTACAATGTAATCTAATCCAGCTTTCCTCGTCTGAATCTGTGAAATAGAATTAGTTCCGACTAATCCAACTCTACCCTTTTTATTGTTATCAAGATAATCGGCTGCTTTCCTAAACCAAAATACGCAAAAATCAACTTGTCCTTTCACATCTGAAAACTGTTCATAAACTCTATTTGTATATTTATCTCCTAAATCTCTTCTCAAGTTTCGTCCACCCAAAAATGGCGGATTACCAATAATTGCATCTGCCTTCACCCACTCCGTAAACAACGCATCAGTACAAACAATATTGTCATCCAACGTATCCAACGGCAGCGCAGGCTGATCAACAATCCCACAAATATCGATCGCAACCTTTCGCGCAATCATCAGCGTCACCCGCGCCAACTCCACCGCAAACTCATTCGTATCCATCCCATAAAACTGCTGCGGAGTCACAAATCCCATACTGATTTGCCCCGCCCCACTCTTGGATTTAGGATCCGCATCAATCTTTTCTTGCAGCACCTTCTCCAACCGCTTCAACTCCAAATAGGCCATATACAAAAAATTCCCTGACCCACAAGCCGGATCAAGCACCTTATAATTTCGCATTTCTTCCTGCAAAGCAGACAACTCCGCCCACTTACTTGCCCCCTCAATCTTCGCCTCCCAAAACCGCGTAATCGTAGGCCGCACAATCTTCAGAATGTCCTCCTCCGACGTGAAATGAATCCCATGGGCATGACGTTCCTTACTATTGCTCTTGCCGATCGCCGACTCAAAAATATTTCCAAAAATCGAAGGTCGCACCGCCTTCCAATCCTGACAAGCCGCCGCCTCAAGTAACTCCAACTCCTTCATCGTCAACTCAATCGGATTCACCTCCCGAAACAACCCCCCATTAAAATACTCCACCCCCTGATACCGCCCCGCAGACGCAACCCCCGATCGATTCATCGCCCCAAACAAACCGCCCAAAACATCATAAGTATTCGACGGTTGCCCCAAACGCGATCGGTCCAAACAGTCCCGAACCAACCCAATAAACAAATCCGACGGCAACAACTTCCGATCCTCCGCAAACATCGCCAACACACATTGCAAAACAAACCGCTGCGCCACCTGAGGATTCACCGCGTCCCGCTTACGTTCAATCAACATCGTCAGCAAATTCCCCATCCGTCCCGCCGCCTTCTCCGTCACCTCTATCAAATTATTATTAAAAACAGGTTCGTGACCGAGTTCAGGATTCATAAACGTAAATGCCCCAATCCGTTCAGGCAAACGTTCTAAAGGAATCTTCTCGATCGGCTCATCCGATTGCTTCTTAAAGTTGTAAATCCAAAACTCATCAAAATTACATAGAATCATATACGTCGGACAGAGCAACTTCTGCCAATACGTCACCGCTTGGGCATAGTGTTTACTCAGATCTTCGCCGCCCTTCTTCATCTCAATCAACAAATGCGGTTGCCAAGACAAATCCGCAAACCCCATATTCCCCTTCTCACTCCCCTTCTTCACCCGCGCCTCAAACACCGCCCCCGCCTCTATTGCCCCGTCATGCCCAAACGCCTGGAAAAACCGATCGAGAAAATTCTGCGACTCCCCCTTCTCATCCCCATTCAAATACTGCTGGCAATAGGTCACAAATTTCTGAAGACTTTCGGGAGTAGCAGACATAACGTACAAGACCCATAACAGCAACAAGGCTAGCGATACAAATTATACGTTCTTCAATAAAACTAAATAAGTAATGCAATGAAATAAACCGTAATCTATTTTGCAACTTTACTCCAACGATCGCAACGATAAATTACGAATTAGGATAAGGCCGATCGAAAATACTAGACTAATATCAGATACGAATCCTGAGGAGGATTTATGGATTATCCCCACAGAATACTTAAGCACGATGAAACTGTAAGTCATATTTTGATTCTGTCGCTGGTCATCTTCACGGCCTTTACGACTATCTTACTAGCGGGTTTCTTTTAGAGCAGGGTTCAAGCTAGGCATCATTTTTTGTGTGATGTTGACTTAGTTTTCATGGTTTACAAGACTTCTTTGAACCCCCTGATGGAATGCCGTTAGGGGATTTTTTACAAACATGATGGTAGAACTATAAGTAGGTACCTTTGATTGGATTGAGAAAGAAGATTTATATCGATTTATTGAACAAGGTCGAATCGATGAAATCTAGGCCGAAATTGATTTTTGCTCTTGGGTTCGCGTAAGACAATTGAATATTCTTTAACTTGCTACATGGTCGTTCAGCACTTTACCGATCGCCATCAAATCCGATCGATCACCAGATTTCTTACGCTTACTATAACGATCGGTTAGATAATCAGATTGATCCCGCAATAGCATTGTGAATTTGTATAGTTCTTCCATTACGTCAATGACCCGATCGAGATAGGCTGAATCGCGCATTGTGCCATCTTCATTAAACTCCTCATAGGCTTTTGCCACCGATGATTGATTGGGAATCTTAAACATTCGCATCCAACGGCCTAAAATTCGTAATGTATTTACCGCATTGAATGATTGAGATCCCCCAGAGACCCTTCTTCAGCGAGGAAACGGGTGTAGGAACGATCGGTCTTGTCCTAAAGCAATTTATACAATAGGAATTAATTCAATTAGAAATCTACGCCACGTTTAAGCTCAATACCACGGGCGGCATAATGTTTATGGCAAATCATTTCTGAATGGACATTAGCCAAATTGAAGTAGGCGGGCTGATTTTTACAGCGACCTGTGATAATGATTTCTGTATCTTTGGGTTTGCGGAGAATCGCTTGAACAACAGGTTCCTCGGGAAGAAGTTCTAAATCCAATGTCGGATTCAGTTCATCGAGAATAATGGTTTTATAGAGACCAGATGCGATCGCACTTTTGGCAATTTCCCAACCCCGTTCCGCTTCCACATAGTCAATATCCTGCTGCTGCCCACGCCAAACAATCGCATCCCGTCCGCACCGTTGATGATCCACCAAATCAGGATAGCTCTGGCGAAGTGCTTGAATAGCTCCGTCCTCTGTGTAACCATTGCCGCCCTTCAGCCACTGCACAATCAACACGCGATGAGATTTATCTTGGCTGATTCCTTTCCCGATCGCCTGCAAGCCCTTCCCCAAAGCACTAGTCGATTTCCCCTTCCCTTCGCCTGTATATATTTCGATGCCGCCCGTTCCTGCTTCAAGCGTCACATCATGGTAATGCGGCCTCATTTCGGAATGCAAATCTGCAATATCAATCAAACCTTGAGGTGCGCCGCGTCCTGTTGCAATAATTTCCATGGGTCCGGGTTTACGCTTCAGCACGCTGGCCACTTCATCGATCGCCAACAGCCCCAAATCCAGCACCGGATTCAGCTCATCCATCACCACCACCGAATATAAGCCCGACGCTATTGCCCCTCTAGCCACATCCCAACCGCGTAACGCCTCAAGTCGATCTAACTTAGTAATCTCATCCGCCCCAAAAAACTCCGATCGGCCTGTACGAACTTGATCAATTAAATGGGGAAACCCTCGCTGCAAGGCTTCGATCGCCGCATCCTCGTCATACATTCGATCGGGACCCTTGAGAAACCGCAAGAGCAATACTCGGGTCTGGGACGAAGACTGTATTCCCAGACCAATAGACCTCAACACAACCCCAAGCGCCGCCTGAGACTTTCCCTTACCTAGGCCATCGTAGACATGAATTTGTCCCGCTAACCGTTCTGACGAATCCTGCGCCGTCCGAATGCCAATTCCTGCACGAGCCATATATCCAGTGTCCTGACTCCACATAACCGCCCCATTATAGGAGAACTCCTGAACTCCCATCCAAATTTTCGTTCCAAACACCAGAAGCGCGCGTAAAATTTGGAAGCCGAATCTTCGTACAACACTTACCGCCCTCTCTCAAAGCCCTCTTTCAAAGTCTTAGTAATGCCACCCATCATTAACTACACCGATATCCTGCCTTCACGGGCGATCGCTTTTCAGCTTTTGTTTTTGTTTATGGCGATCGCCATCGAAGCAGCAGTTCTCAATGAGCGGCTTAACCTCGGACGAAAACTGAGTATGCAGTATGCGGCCACGGTCAATCTACTCTCGACCGTTGTGGGTTGGGTGCTCTTCTTTGTAGTCGAGCCTTGGCTGCCCAGTGCGGCCCGTCAACTCTTAGTAGAATATATTTTTTTTGGGGTCCGATCGGTGCCGCCCACTGTATTTTTAATTGGATTCACGGCCTTTGTTATAACCTTTGCACTTAAGCTTCAAGGCATCCAATTTTTGGAATTGCTCCTTGAAAAAACCACACTCCCCGCTGCCCAAGAATTCATCGGTCCTCGTAAGTTTCAGGGCCGCAAAAAACAGCTCGAACTCAGTGGTAACAATCAACCTAATCGTCCTATGGCTGTTCTTTGGGCGAATGCTTTTAGCTTTGTCGCCATCACCGTCATTTTGATCATCCGAGTTCTGGTCGATCAAATCAATCCGATCGCTTGATCTTCACTGATTATCTTCACTGATTAGTTGTTCAAATCGTCATTTTCCTAGACTTTCCGCCCCATTCCTTAAAGTTCAATGAAAGACCTGTTTGCTTCACTCCGATCGTTCCTCACCCCTAAAGACCTAGCCAGTTGGCAGACCTTCATGCTGCTGAGTATTTTTAGTGTTGTGATGGGCGCATTCATGTCCTCGCTAGCCCAGGAAATTGTGTCGTCATTTGGTTGGTTTTTCTTGATTGTGGCGGTGTGGTGGTTTGTCTATGGAAAAGAGGTTCAAACTGCGCTGACCTTTGATGCTATTTTCACTAAGGTTTTTCTTGGGCCATGGATTATTGCCACTTTAATTGTCCTAGCCGTATTTGGAAGCTGGAATGGATTTGCAAATCTTTCGGGCGTTGCCCCGCCAGCATTTATCTCTGTTGCCCCGATCGCCGCCATAATCGCTCTTGCGCCAAAGTTCATTAAAAGCAGCAAAGAGAAAACGCCTGAATTCACCATTCCAGCCCTTAAAGATCGTCAAGGCATGGTGATATTTTTTTTGAGTCATTTGCTGATTGCCTGTTGGTTTCAGTTTTATTTCCTACTGCAAGGCTGGCTGAATCTATATCCGAGTTTAATGGCCGAAGATTTTAGTCGTAGTTCATTTGTGGTCCGAGTCCAACCCAATGTTCCAGTTTCCCGTGGCCGTGAAGTATTGAATGCGGCGGAAAGTGAGTTGCGCGATCGGCTCAATGATCAAAGCTGGTCCGCCATTGAACGCTGGTTGTTTGAAAGTAAGGTGAGTAATCAATGGATAACTGACCTTGAAAGGAATGTTCAATCTCGTCTAAAAAATAAGCTAGGCGGCGGTGAAATGGATCTCTGGACACTCTCCGGTAAGGTCGATGCAGATACCTATGATTCTGGTGCGTATTATAATCTCGTGCTGAATGCAACTTGGAAAGGCCCAACCGCAAGCCAATCGCCCTACACCGTCAGCAAGCGTTGCGAACTCGTCCCCAAACGGACTTCTAGTCGCCGTGATAAATCAGCTATTGTTGAAACGAAGGTAATTGGAACCCTGAAGTGTGGTGAGGTAAAAGATATAACGTCATTCATAAAGAAGGTTTAACAGAGAAGCTTTAGGGTATCGTATTGGACGTGTTGAGTTAGAACTATCGTGTTTGGACCTAGTGGGTCGGACGTTGCCATGCTTGTTTCGATTCCTCGAATTTTAACGATCGCGTCTAATGCATTTCTTGAAGTAGTGCGCGATCGAATTCTATACACCTTAATTTTGTATGGTGCATTTTTGTTGGTGGCCGCCCGCTTGTTACCTGAAATCGCCGCTGCAACAGAAGCCAAGATTTTGCCCGATTTAGGATTGGCTGCGATGCAGATTCTAGGCGTACTGTTGGCCATTGTTGTCGGCACTGGATTGATTAACAAAGAAATTCTAAATCGAACTATTTTCGTCCTTGTCGCCAAACCCGTCAGCCGAACCGAATTTGTTCTAGGCAAACATTTGGGCTTGAGTGCTGTGTTGGTGTTGATGGTGGCACTCATGAGCGTCATGTATTACGGAGTCATGATCGTCAATAAGATTTCCATTGTCCCCGTTGAACTTTTGATTTGTTCAGGATTATTGTGCATTCAGCTTTCCTTAATCACCGCGATCGCATTATTTTTTGGGGTATTCACCAGTTCCCTTGTGGCCATGTTGATGACCGTAGCCATTTATCTCATGGGAATTTCTAGCTCTGGCATGGTTAAATTTTCCAAGCTTTCACAAAATCCCATGATTGAAAAAGTTGCGGGTTGGCTCTATCTACTATTGCCCGATCTGAGTCGATTAGATTTAAAAAACCAAGTCGTTTATCACCTAATTCCATCGCAAATAGCCTTGCTCACAAGTATTGGCTATGGTTTGCTTTACACCCTCTTAGTGTTAATAGGGACATCGCTTATTTTCTCTCGCAGAGAGTTCTAGAATAATGATGAATACTCTCAGGCAATAGCCTCTAATCTTCATTAATCTCCATGATTGCATCGCTTACCACCCTCGAAAAACTGACTCAGCTCACTGCTCTGTTTCAAGATATGGAACAGGCATTAATCGCCTACTCTGGCGGAATTGACAGCACATTAGTCGCAAAAGTCGCCTATGACACCTTGGGCGATCGTGCCCTCGCCATCACTGCTGAATCGCCGTCTTTGTTACCCGAAGATTTGGACGATGCCGCCACCCAAGCCCAAGCGATCGGCATTCGTCACGAGGTCGTTGCCACCCACGAAATGGACAACCCCGATTACACCAGCAACCCGATTAATCGCTGCTATTTTTGTAAAAGTGAATTGCACGACACCTTGAAACCTATGGCGATCGATCGGGGATTTGCCTACGTAGTCGATGGTGTGAATGCAGATGACCTGCGCGACTATCGACCTGGAATTCAAGCCGCCAAAGAACGCGGTGCCCGATCACCCTTGGCTGAACTCGGCATTAGTAAATTTGAAGTGCGCGAGATGTCTAGACATTTAGAGTTGCCTTGGTGGGACAAACCCGCCCAACCCTGTCTTAGTTCACGGTTTCCCTACGGCGAAATGATTACCGTCGAAAAGCTTCAGCGCGTGGGCCGATCGGAACTTTACTTACGGAAACTGGGCTGGAAAAATTTGCGGGTCCGATCGGATGGTGACACCGCCCGGATTGAAGTAATGCCCGACCAAATTCAAGACTTCATTCTCACCACAAATTTGCCTGTGCTTACGGCGCAGCTTAAACAATTTGGCTTTCTATACATTATGTTGGATTTGGAAGGTTATCGCAGTGGAAAACTGAACGATGTTGTCCTAAGTCGCTGACTTCTTACAATGCGTGCAACAGTAATACTTACAATGGCGTAACGTGTTGCTGAGTTGGCCTATATTTTGTGCTCTCAACCGGATATAATCCAATGAAGGGTGAGTCATACAGGATAAATGCAAAGTCCGCCGTAAGATTCAGAACAATGCATAGACCTGTTGCTAAAGTGGTTACCATAGTAAACGTCACATACTTATCTACTTTTTTACTCCGTTCCCTTCATCGTCATTATTTTTTGTGGCAATTCCCCATAGCCTTCATTTTAAGTTGTCAGACGATCGCCCGAAACCAGGCGAAACTCCCGAGGTTCCGGCAGGTACCGATCGGGACATTATTTTCTCGTTAATCGATCGGGTATTGCCTTTTGAAGCTTGTCTTTACCATCAAGTCTTGCCGCTTTCCTTGACGGACAATCAGTTGCGTCTCGGCATGGTGGACTTAATGGATGTCAGTGCTTTGGACTATTTGCGGAAAGTATTAGCCTATTTCCAATATCGCCTCGTGCCGCAAGTCATTCCCTCTGACCTTCATCATCAGGTCTTGTCTGCATATTTGAAATTTAAGGCCGATCAGAATGTTAAGCCAGCAGAACCACTAGAACCTGCGACTGTTTTCTTTGAGCGGACTGATCATTTGATGGGCGAAGATGATGCGGGGAATAGTGTAGCAAATGCTGGCAATATTGATGAGGGCTTTGAGGGACCGCCGACAATGTTCTTTGAACGGCCTGTGATTATGGTTGAGAATGAAGAGGATGAGGATCCGATGATTTCGAGAGAAAGTCCGATAGTCCCCCTACGTCCAATCGTAGCTAAGCCGGGCCTGCCAGCCTTGCCGACCGATCGGCATACTCGCGATACCTTAATCATAGAAGCTCCCCAAATACAATTCGATCGCAGCACCCTCATTCAGCCTCAGCCCTCAAGCTCCATCTCACTCCCAAGCCAAGTCCCAAGTCCCGCGCCGCCCGTCGCTCTTCCGGGTAGCGCCCTGCCACAGCTTGAGACTAGCAACCTCCATATCAATGCATCGTCCGAACAACTACTCGCATTAAGCCCTAAAGAGTTGCTCCAAGCGCTTCTGGGTCGTATTTTAGCAACTGGAATTGGACGGCTATTTTTTGAGCATCAGGGCCATCAGGGACGAATATTGTGGAGTGATAGCGGCGTATTTCAATCATTTTTGGATGGTTTGCCACTCGAAACGTTTAATGGTGTGATTGCGGAACTTAAGCGGCTCACATCCTTGCCTATGAATCCAGTTGAGAACGCGATTCAAGTCGAAATTGAACGAATTCATGAAAAAAATCGGCTTTTGCTGCGGTTAAAACTGATGCCGAAGCCCCAAATTGGTGACCAGCCTCGATCGGAGGGAGAAGATGCTACCTTGCAAATTCTTCGGGGTACAGCACTACGCTTCTATCAACAGCACCAAGTTTCTAGTGTCAGCCGTGACACCCTGACCGTAGCCCGCCAACTCCAACGAAAAGTCGAAGAACTTCACCGACGATCGCACTCGACCCCACCCATTAACCCTAACGAACTCGCCATCATGCCAGAAATTCAGGAAGTACTGCAAACGGTCAAAAATCAACTGATTGACATCGAACGTCAGACCAGCAGGTTTACTCGTCCTATGACTTAAATCAATCCCTAAAAAATCAAGGGTCCGATCGTCGCCAATAGGGCACGCTCTCCTGTATCCTTGTAGATCACGTTAAATCGATTTATATAGGATTGGATACTGGGGCTATGACAGGGCAAATTACTCTTCTCTCAAAACGTGAAATCGAAAAAATGCGGGTTGCAGGCCATTTGGCGGCCAAGCTATTGAAGCATTTAGAAGCATTTGTCAAAGTTGGTGTCAGTACCCAATCCTTGAATGATGAAGCAGAACGCTGGACGAAGGCTCATGGGGCAAAAAGTGCTCCTTTAGGATATGGCGCAGAGGGCGATCGTAAGGCTTTTCCCCGATCGATTTGTACCAGTGTCAATGAGGTTGTTTGTCATGGCATCCCTAATCCTAAGCAGATTTTAAAGGATGGCGACATTATGAATATTGATGTGACGCTGATTGTTGAGGGCTATCATGGCGATACGTCGCGGATGTATTTGGTTGGTGAACCGTCCCCGACCGCAAAGCGCTTGGTGGAAGTCACTAAGAAATGTCGTCAGCTTGGCATTGAACAGGTGAAACCGGGCAATTATATTGGTGATATTGGCGCAGCGATTCAAGAATATGCTGAGTCCCAAGGCTTTAGTGTTGTACAAGATTTTGTCGGTCATGGCATTAGTAATATCTTTCATACCGAACCCCAAATTGCTCACTATGGCGAATGGGGGGATGGCAAGAAGATGAGGCGTGGAATGGTTTTTACTATAGAACCGATGATCAATGAAGGCAGGTTTGAGGTGAAGTTGTTGAAGGATAATTGGACGGCAATCACTAAAGACAAAAAACTTTCTGCACAATATGAACATACGATCGCAGTTACAGATACAGGCTACGAAATTCTAACGCCCTACGAAGACTAATTCTCAATTTGCTAGATACGATCGGATTGCCCTAGAAAGCACCTCAATTTGATCTGGGGTGTGAGTTGCTGTCAGGGTTAAGCGAATTCGGCTGGTCGGGACGGTAGGTGGACGAATGGCGGGGGCGAAGATGCCTGAGTTTTGTAGGTGTTGGCTGAGTTTTAAGGCATCCTGAACTGTCGGTTGGGGAATACAAACAATGGCAGAATCCGATCGGAATGTTTGTATTTTAGGTTGATTGAATTTAGTTTGATTGAATTGATTGTGTAGCGATCGGACATTTTGCCAAAGGTTATTGCGCCCTTCGGGTTGGGTGCGAATGATTTCAATGCCAGCTAGAGCGGCGGCGGTGTCAGCAGGCGAGAGGGCCGTAGTGTAAATCCAGCTTGCCGCACGGTTTTTTAAGAAGTCAATCAAGATTGCAGACCCCGCGACATATCCGCCGAGAGAGCCGATCGCTTTACTCAGGGTTCCCATTTGAATGACGGGCCGATTTGTACAATCACAGGCTTCAATCCCGCCTGCCCCCGATCGTCCTAAAACCCCTGTTGCGTGGGCTTCATCGACTAAAACCATACCGTCAAATTCAACGGCGAGATCTAAGATTTTACTTAAAGGCGCGAGATCTCCGTCCATACTAAAGACGCTATCAGTGAGAATTAGACATTTTGCAAAGTGCGATCGATGGTTCTCAAGCTGTTGTCTAAGATTTGGCATACTACAATGCTGATAATCTAGACAAGTCGCGCCGGACAATGCGCTGCCATTACGAAGACTGGCGTGATTGTATTGATCATTTAAAATTAAATCCCGTTTTCCCACAAGAGCCGCTATTGTTCCAATGTTTGCACTGTATCCAGAGCTAAACACTAGAGCCGCTTCCGTACCTTTCAGGGCTGCAATGCTTTGTTCTAATTGGTCGTGCAATGCTCTATGGCCTGTCACTAGCCGAGAGCCTGTTGTGCCTGTGCCATGGCTTTGAATAGCGGCGATCGCGGCGTTTTTTAATCGGTAATCATTAGCAAGGCCGAGATAGTCATTGCTAGAAAAATTGATGTATTGTTTCCCTTCCACTTCAATACAATTTCCGACGGCAGATGTGATAGTGCGGGTGGTTCTGTACCAACCTGCTTTGTGAATTGTTTTTAGAGATGATTGCAGCCAGTCGTAGGACATTGTGAATTGTGAATGAATTAGTTTAGAGGGATATGGTGAATGGTGGCGTAACTGAGGAGCCAATTGACCATTGTGGCGCGGCGGGTTTTGCGCGGGATCAGTTCATTCAGGGTATAGCCTTCAAAGCCGAGTTGGGTTTTCAGGAGTTGTTTATTTTCGGGTGGAATCGATCGGGTCAGTTTGACGGTGGCGGGTCGGCTTTCGATGAAGTTGGGAGGATCGGGATAGGCTGTTGCCCAATCTGGATCGGCAATGCTCCAGGCTAGGGTTTCAGGGTTTTGACTATAGCCGAGATAATGCCAGACGAGATGATTTGCAGCACTATCATCTAGGGTGTCACGCAAGATTTCCCAGAGGGTTTCATTGGTGAGTGGGGCGATCGTTGTCATCGTTTAAGAATGATAGTTTTAATAGTTCTAGATCACATGAAATACTGAAATACTAATCGTAATTAATGTTAAAAACATTATAAATCCGATCGTATCCAACATTGTCGTGACTAATGGACCACTAACTAACGCTGGATCTAAATTTAGACATTTGAAGCCGATCGGCAACAATGTCCCTAATGTCACAGCAACTAATGTATTTGTTGACATTACGGCCCCCGCAATCAAGGCGACCCAGCGTTCTTCTGGCTTAGTCCAAATCAATGCCAGTAAGATCATTGTTCCACCCAAAGCAACAGCGGTACCTAATCCAGCAAGTAACTCCTGTTTCAATACTTTTAGCGTATCGTCTGGTGTTATCTCTCCAAGGCCAATCGATCGAATGGTCACGGTCATGGCTTGAATGCCAACGGTGCCGCCAGTATTTGAAAACAAAGGCATAATTACTGCCAAGACCGGGATTTTTTGAATGGTGTCTTGAAATGGCGAAATTGAACTTGATGCACCAATATAAAGTCCCATTACTCCCAGTAACCAAGGAAGCCGATTTCTGAGTTTTTCCAGCGGCGGCGATAGTGAGGATTCGTCTCCGCTTGCGACTCCGGCCATGCGCTGAATGTCTTCGGTGGCCTCTTCTTCCAGAATATCCATCACATCATCAATGGTGACAATGCCCACTAGACGCTCTTCACGATCGACCACTGGAACCGCCAATAAGTCGTATCGTTTCATCACCATTGCCACTTCTTCTTGAGGCATTTCGGTGGTGACTTTAATCACCCGATCGCTAGCAATATCCCGCACGTAAGCGGTGGGCAATGAGAAGAACAATTGCCGCAGAGAGACCACACGCACGAGTTTACGATTGTTGTCGGTGACGTAGGCGTAGTAAATGGTTTCTTTGTCTTGGTCATTAGCGCGGATTTTGGCGATCGCCTCCTCCACCGTCAGCCCTTCACGAAGTTGCACATACTCCGTCGTCATGACGCGCCCTGCCATACCGTCGGAATACCCTAAAATAAGGTCCGTGGCCTGGCGTTCTGCGGGGCTGAGTTGTCGAATCAGGCGTTTAACGACTCCAGCCGGAAGTTCATCGAAGAGTTCGGCCCGATCGTCTGGACGCATTCCTTCAACAATTTGACACACCTGCGTATCGTGGAGCGCCTCAATTAACTCTTCACGAATATCTGGTTCTAGATATTCAAATACGGCTGTGGCTTGATCTTTACCTAGTAATCTAAACGTCAACGCGCGTCGATCGACGGGTAAATCTGCAATATAGTCACCTACATCAACGGGCGGCAATTGAATGAGTTCGAGTTTCAGACGGTTGAGGTCTTCAATTTCGGACAACGTAAAGCGTCCTTCCTGAGTCAGCATGGGTTCACCTCAAATTACTTCCGTCGCTTTGGAAGTATTCAAGCGGGACTTCCAAAGGCTAGAATTTTGTACTAGTGTGCGGTAATGGACTTTGGTCCATATTGATCATGAAAAAGCGATATCGGCCTTTATATGGAGCACCGCTAAGCCTATGCTACTCGCGAAGCGTACATAAAGACAATGTGTCAAAAAATACTTTCACAAAATTAGAATATTATTTCCAAAACTTTCAGGAATAATAACGATCGGTTGTGAAGATTAAAGGGAGAGACTGAGTTGAATATTAATCGTCCATTCGGGGTTGATGGCGTTAAGGTGAATAAATGGATTGGATGTTGATGGGCTTAAATCTGTGAGGAATGTTGCGATGAAAATCAGAACTCTAAAAAGTGATGAGACTAGGATACGAACAGGTATAGGGTCAATAGTATTGTCGCTCCTGGTCGTGAGCTGCACTGCTCCAACGCCAACGGCCCAGAATTCGCCAGTGCCATCACCGACGATATCCTCATCATCATCTCCTAAACCGTCCCCCAGCAATACTCCATCCCCTGCTCCAGAGACTCCTTCGCCCCAGCCGACATCGACTCCCTTTAAGACTTCGGCGAATGGTTCGACAAATACTGGATCAACGGTTCCGATCGCGATTTATCAGATGGATAGTGGTTGTAATATATTGGTTCCCAAGACGGAAAATTTGCCTAAGGAGAAGACGTTGGATGCGGCGGTGGGTGCGGTGATTAGTCGCAGTAATAGTGCTGATTTTACGATTAGTGATTATGGCATTACTAAAGAAGGAAATATCGCAACTATTGTTCTGCGTCTTCCGCCTACGGCCAAACGTCCTTTTGTGGCGATGTCAGCTTGTGAACAAATGAGTCTGTTTGGTGCATTGCGAGCGACGATCGTGGGCCGATCGGATTGGAATATTCGAGATGTGGAGTTTTCTGATGGGAAGAAGGAGATTGAGTTTTAGAGATAATTAGTTGTTTTATAAAGGTTCGATTCCCCTAAATCCGCCTTGATAAGGGGAACTAAGAAGTGGTTTTAATAGTGTTGTTTTTGTTTTAATTTGTATTTATTTTCGATCGTCATTTCCATACCATTTCCGGTTCCCCCTTATTAAAAAGCTACGGGGATAGGACGATCGGCCTTTACCGATCAATTATAATTCAAAGACACATTGCCATTAGCGACCTATGACGCAAAACCTCACTGCCCTCATTGAATGCGATCGGGTGTGAGATAATGACTGCGAGGAAGTTGGGTTCCTGTCATGAATTATTCGCGGTGGCTCAGAAGATAAAAATTGAGGGCTACCATCAACACCCTTCCAAATCCCCAGCCTTGCCACGTCAATTCCCAGCGATCGCAGCGATCAGCTAAATTTAAAGACTCGAAAAATCTGGTGCATGGCCTGTTGCATAGTGTGTCAGCGGAGAGATTTAAAAAAGACAGTTCCAATCATTCCAGAGAACGCATACAATGTGTTTCCTACGAGTATTCCCTACGACCCGAATTGAAACCGGGAAATTGTTGAAACCGGAACTTTACAATCGCGGAACGTTATCCCATGTCTGATTTGATGCCTGAAGCCTTGAACCCCCTTGAAATGGAATTGCCTGATGAATCCGAAACCATTGAGTTAGCCGTCGAAGGCTTAGGGGGGCGACTGGATGCCGTTTTGGCTGAACAAATCGAGTATTTATCCCGATCGCGCCTCCAAAAACTAATCGCAGGCGGCCACGTCACGGTCAACGATCAACTCTGCGACAACAAAAAAACACTCGTTAAAGCCCCCGACTGGATTTCTATTGTCATTCCACCCACGGAGCCGATGACGCTCCCAGCAGAAGATATTCGATTGGAAGTCCTTTACGAAGACAGTAGCCTGATCATCATCAACAAAGCAGCGGGTATGGTCGTCCATCCATCCCCCGGCCATAGCAACGGAACTTTGGTCAATGCACTCCTGTTTCACTGCGAAGCCAAAGGCGAGACGCTTCCGGGCATCAACGGCATTCAGCGCCCCGGCATCGTTCATCGTCTCGACAAAGACACCACGGGGGCGATCGTTGTCGCCAAAACCGAACATGCACTGCACCATCTTCAAGCTCAATTCAAAACCAAAACTGCCCGCAGATCCTACCGGGGCATCGTCTACGGCGCCCCTCAAGCGGATTCTGGTACGGTCAATCAGCCGATCGGTCGTCATCCAGTCGATCGGCAAAAGCAGGCGATTGTGACGGAAAGTGCGGGGGGACGATCGGCCATTACGCATTGGAAAGTTCAGGAACGAATCGGGGCATTCACTAGTATGGAGTACGAACTTGAAACCGGGCGAACCCACCAGATTCGAGTGCATACGACTCACATCGGCTATCCAATTTTAGGCGATCCGCTTTATGGCGCTGGTCGTAAATTGGTGAATGTTAATCTGACGGGGCAAGCGCTGCACGCATGGCGACTACGATTATTACATCCCGTCACAGAAGAATGGATCGAGGCGATCGCACCTTTGCCAAAAACTATGGACACTCTAGCGGAAGTGTTGCGTAAACGGGCACGATCGTAAGCTGAGAATCTTTTAGAACAATCCTGTTAGATTAATCTTATTTAGATCAATGTAGCAGGATCAATTCCTAACTCTCGTAATTTATTGGCCATCGCCTCCGATCGCGATCGTTCGGCTTCATAGGTGGTGAAAAGGCGATTGTTTGGGTCAAAGATTTGCATCTCATCCCCTGAACAATCAAACCGAATGCCTAATCTTGGACTCGTCCAATTTTGATTGGTTGCGACGAGTTCTAAATGAATGCCATTGCGAACCCAGGCACGGAAATTGTTATTGTCTGGATCATAGATATAATATTCTTCGACCCCATGCTTATTGTAGAACATTAGCTTTTTTTCCATATCATTAGCCGTATTGCAATGAGACACAATCTCAAACGCAACCTGTGGCCCAATATTTTCTTCTTGCCATTGTTTATAGGATCGACGGTGATCTTTATTTCGCCCAAACACAACCATCACATCGGGAGCAGCAGACTTTGTAGTCTGACCTTCGATCGGATACCAAAGCAAATCTCCAGCAATAAAAACCAATGGACTCGCAGCAAAAAGAGCATCAAGATTAGTTTTTATTAAGATAATCCAGGCCAATTGTCTTGTATTGTCCGCCAAAGTTTCTCCATTATCATCGGGATACTGTATATCAATGTTTTGAAGCTTAATTTGTGTAGTAACGGTCATGATCGAGGCTCCGATCGCAAGACTAAGTTTATTGTAGCGAATTCTGTTCTTCGTATAATTGAAATATAAACGTATAGGCACATCCCAAAATTTGAACTAACGAAGTAACAGTTTCGTCATAACGATCGCTCCCAATAGTTCAAATTCTCAACTGTATTTTACAAAATCAGACTTCCCGCTGAAAGAACGTCACCGCCGTTTTACCATACTTTTTTTCACGACAAATCACTAAGCCAGGAATCTCGAACGTCTTTCCTGCGGCATGTTCTGCGGCCACTTCGCCATACTCTGAAAGCAACCCATGTTCCACGATCGCGGCCAATGTCGGCTCATATAATTCACTGTTGTAAGGCGGATCAAAATAAATACGATCGAAGGGTAAGCCACCACATTGGGACAATAGTGTCGGCATTTTTTTCAGCACATGGCCGCGAATCATTAATGCCTTATGCTCAGGTTTGGCGAGGCGTTTCCAATTGGCTGCCGCTAAAGCACAGGCTTCCGGTTCCCGTTCAATACCAACAATAGTGGTTGCTCCCCGACACAACGCCTCAGCCCCCATCGAGCCACTGCCCGCGCAGAGATCCAGCCACCGACAACCATCAATAGAACCCTGCCAAATATTAAAAATAGCCATCCGCACTTTCGAGCTAGTGGGACGCAGTTCATCGCCCGGTAGGGTTTCAATTAGGCGATTGCCGTAGATTCGCAGGCTCATGGGAACGTTGGAGATAAACACAAGTCTACAGACTACCGCAAAGATTGTTCAAATCACGGTCCGATCGTGCAAAAACTGATCAAATCCTGTCCGATCGCCCATGGCCACCTGTGCCCCGATCGTCAACGTCGCCAAAGCCCCCGCCGCACAACCCCGTCGCACTGCCTCAATAATTGGAAATCCTTCCACGATCGCCACGGCTAAGCCCCCCGCAAACGCATCCCCCGCCGCCACCGTATCGATCGCATCGACTTCAAATGCCGGAACAAAAGAAGTCATAATTTCTGAACCATTCTCTTCCGAATACAACTCTTGTAAATAGAAAGCGCCTTGGGCACCGAGTTTGATAATGACGGCTTTAGCCCCTTGATTGTGAAGAACAAATGCGGCTTGTGTTGCTGTTTCCACAGAATTTACTTCAAACCCGACTAATTGCGAGGCTTCAGTTTCATTCGGAATTAGCAAATCAATATAAGGATATAAATGAATAATAGAAGTCCTCGGCACAGGAGCGGGATCTAGAATTACCATCACACCTGCTTCTTGAGCTGATTGGGCTGCAAGCTTTACAGTATCGATCGGCACTTCAAGCTGTAACAAAAGCACTTTTGAATTATTTAAAATAGGAATCAACCGATCGACATCACTTTGATCTAAACATTCATTTGCCCCATACACTCCAATGATTTGATTTTCGCCTGTTTCTGCCACAGTGATAATAGCAACTCCAGAATGAATGGTGGAATCAACTTGAATGCCCGACGTTTCAACGCCATAAGTTTGTAATTCCAACAGCAACGATCGGCCCCAATCATCATTACCAACCCGACCAATTAATGTAGTTGAGACCCCAAGTTTTGCGGCTGCAACGGCTTGATTGGCCCCTTTACCGCCGGGAGTCGTGAAGAACTCATTTCCCATCAGTGTCTCGCCTGGTAAGGGCAACCGAGAGACCCGCGTGACCAAATCCATATTCAAACTGCCAAATACTGCGATCGTCATGGGGCTTGGCCTAGGGTTAATTCTCTGAACTTTATCTATCTTTTAGTTTATCCTGTGAATTATAGTCTTCTTCAAAAACTACGTGATCTCTTATGACTACTGCTGCTATTGCCATTGGTTCTATCGTCAAGCTCAACAAAACTCTTCCCTACGTCAAAACGGCTGAGTCCAAACCTATGCTGCGTCCCGGTACCGTGATTTCAATCGATGAACAAGGGACTGTGATTTCTCGGCATCCGGCAGACACTTGGGGGGTTCGGTTTGTTCGCGGCTCGTTTTTGATTAATAATGATGATTTAGAGGCGATCGATCCGTAATAGAGTTTAATTTTTCTCAATATCAAAACTTCCCAACTTGAGATTGAATTTGTTACTATGCCATCTATGAGATCAACATCATCGTCGTCTAAATCACCCGAAAAAGTTGAAAATGCTGATATTCGTCAAGCCCTCTGGCGATCGCTTCAGTTGGTTATGGAATCTGCTCCAAAAGAACTTTGGCAAATTGGGATTTTCAACTTAATTCGTGGAGTTGGCCCTTCAGCAGCACTCTATTTTAGTAAGGTCGTCATTGACCAAACCGCTTCTCTCGCGGGCACAGCGGCAAATAAACCGTTGGATTGGACGATCATTGGCCAATATCCTCAGTTGCTCACGGCTGTCGGGGCATTGATTGGCACTAATCTATTTATTGAGTCTGTATCGTCCATTGATACACAAATGTTTGCGGCCTTGCGCGATCGAGTTCAAGGGACCATTGAAGGCAAAGTGATTTCTAAGATTGCCAATTTCAATGATATTGCATTGTTTGAACAACCCGAATTGTTGAATATTCTACAATTGACAACCAAAGGCATTCAACGAATGCAGCGACTCGCATTTATTTTTGCGGGTTCATTTATGGGAATTTTCACCCTAATTCCTGCCGTAATCCTAGCCGCTGGTATTGCCCTATGGGTTCCTCTAATACTGTTAGGATTTGCGATTCCAAGCGTAGTAATTGACTTACGCTATTGGCGGAAAAGTTGGCGGGTGGAAGAGAGCCAAGCCGGACTATCACGAGAAAAAGAAATCTATGCCAAATTGCTAAAGGAAGAGACTTACGCCAAAGAAATGCGTTTGTTCTCATTGCAACATGTCATGCTCGATCGCTGGAACGAAATATTCGATCGTCTATTCAAACAAATGCAAGACATTCGCCAAGAAGGAGCGATCGCATTGATCGCATTGTCTTTTTTAGGTGGGATTGGTTCCAGCATTCCCTATTTATATGTCATTTTTGGGGTAGTTACGGGACGATTTACATTGGGTGATATTGCACTTTATACAGGAGTAATCATTCAACTCAAACGCAGTCTTTATATGTTAGTTAGCAATTTGGGTGATATTTACGATGTGGCGCTGGCAACTCGTCCAGTATTTCAATTATTAGACTTAGAACCAACCTTGATCGATCGGCCTGATGCATTGCCACTGCCCGATCGAGGCAACGGATTAATGATTAAAAACCTCAGCTTTAGCTATCCCGGTAGCGAAAAAGCAATTCTGAATAATATTAATTTCAATATAAAACCGGGCGAAATGGTTGTCCTTGTCGGTGAAAATGGGGCGGGAAAAACAACGCTTGGTAAATTACTAGCCAGACTTTACGATCCAAGTTCTGGGACCATTGAGTGGAATGGTGTGGATTACAAAGACGTATCACTAGACGAGATCCGATCGCGCATTGCAGTCGTTATGCAAGACTATGCGCGATTTCCCGCAACCGTTCGTGAAAATGTAGGCTGGGGCTACCTTCCAAAGCTTAAAGAAGATGAAGCATTAGAGCAGGTTTTAAAAGAGTCTGGGATTAATCATATAATCATGGAACTCGACCAAGGACTCGAAACCCCATTAGGGAAACAATTGGAAAAAGGTATTGATCTTTCCGGTGGACAATGGCAACGTATTGCGATCGCCCGCGCACTTTTGCGTCTAGGCACTTCCGAACTCGTGATATTCGATGAACCCACGGCAGCACTTGATCCTAAGAACGAACACGAAATCTATGAAATTTTTAGAACGATCGCCCGTGGCCGTATGACCATTGTAATCAGTCACCGTTTATCCCTGGCACGAATAGCCGATCGAATCATTGTTCTTGAACATGGCACAATTTTAGAAGAAGGCAATCACGCTGAGCTTATTCAACACAACGGACGATATGCCGAAATGTTTATGCGTCAGGCGAGTAGTTATACTAATTAGACTAAGGCGGCTAAATTGATGGAGCTAAATGAAAGCTTATGATAATTTAAACAAATACGATCGCACTTCATACTAAATCCAGGCAACAATGGCGACACTTAAAAATACCATAAAATTCAGTAGAGATTCAGCATGATTAGTACCCCAAACAAACAAATTATTCAGAACTTCATTCAAGTCGTCTTGAGCTATGGCGATATTGATGCTCTGAAAGACTTCTGGACCGAAGATTGTATTAATCATGCGATGCTTAGTGACAAAAACCAAGGACTTGAGGCCTTGCGTCTGTATCATGCATCATTTCTAGATAGTTTTTCCGCCTTCTCAGATATTCAAATTGAATTACTTCAACAAATTGAAGAATCCGATCGGGTTGTAACTCATATGAATTCAACCGTACTGCACAGTGGAACTTTTATGGGAATTCCCGCAACTGGGAGACATGTGTTCCTGGCATCAATTCGCATCGATCGTATTCAGAATGGAAAAATTGCTGAACATTGGTCTATTGCAGATGTACCGGGTCTGATGCAGCAGCTTCAATAGTATTCAGTACTTTATTTTAGAATAAAAGTCTGTTTGATGAAATAATTCTAATCATCAAACAAGCTTTTACTAATCTATAGCGGATTCAAGTTCACTACTCGATCGCGGTCATTTCTTGTTCAGTTAGATGGACCTTTAGCTTTGGTGTAAACTTCACAACGAATGGCAAATTTGCACTCACAGGCCGACCTCTCCAGGAAGTAGCAATCGCAACTACTTCTCCCTCGTGGCCGTTTAGATCAAACGCAATATTTCGATGTTCAGGGTGATGATAAATCAAAACCGATGTACTCACCCGAATTCGTGTTCCAACTTCCATAACGGTTCCGTCTGTGTCTATCAGCATTTGTAGTCTTACCATCTTTACATAAGGCGGTACATTGGCCTCGAATTTCAAGGAGACTTTGGTAGCCATTGTTGAAGACGGGGCTGGACTTTCAGTTGAATCCGATCGCGCACACCATTAAACCCACTTGGATCCGTAATAGACCAAACCGCAACACTGCCGCACCCAACTAACACCAGCAGTAGTAATCCGAGACATCCCTTACGTTGTTTTTTGGGAGCAATGAAGGGGATTATTTCTGCGGGAACTTCAGAAGTATTGATTTGAGGTTCCGGTATGGCGGCAAAGGCGACCTTTCGGGTTGCGTCCGTGACTTGGCATTGGGTCAACACTAGGGAAATGTTGTCACTGCCATTTTCTTTATTGGCCAAATCGACCCACTGTTGGGCGGAGTCTTCGAGCAATGTGCCTGCCAGCAGCAAACCCTCAGCAAACCCTTGCCAATGCTGCTCCACTAAATCCATATCGCTAAGTCCATCGGAACACAGCATCAAAATGCCGTCCTCTTCCAAGATAAACCGTTGAACTCTGGGCCGCAATGACTCACTATCACGGGTTCCGAGTGCCTGGGTCAACGCCCCCGCATCAGGCCGCATCAGAGCATCGCGGTAGGTACTGCGCCCTAGCCGAACTTCCCGCGTACTCACATCATCGTCCACACTAAGTTGATGCAAACTTCGGGCCGTCATCCAATAGGCTCGACTATCGCCAACACTCACTAAATAAAGCTCATGACCATTGCTCAAAACCGTTCCGGCAGCAGTGCGAACCCGTTGAGGCACTTGCAACGCCAACATTAAGGTCGTGCCCATGCGCCGACGATCGCTACGGTCTTGTTCGTCATTTTGATTAGAAATCAGGTTATTGACCACGCGAGTAATGGCTGCAAGCTGTTCGCAAATCACCTCTGGCTCCATCAGCTCTGGCTGCTCGGCCACTTCAGCGAGAAAGGCACGAATTTGAGGTTTAAACGACTGCACCGCCATATGACTCGCCACTTCGCCGCCTTCATGCCCCCCAATGCCATCGCAGACAAGGGATAACCGGGGAAACAAATCGTCCTGAATGGTGGCACTGCCCAGCGGATAGCAGGTATCTTCATTATGCTCGCGGGACTGGCCAACGTCGGTAATCCCAAAGGCTTGCAACCCCAACGATAACTGTCCGGCTTGCTCTAGTAAAAGCTGATTGAGGACCGTGCGAAGGATTTCTATTGTAGTTTTTGGATCATGCATCTGGACGCAGATTTCTTGCAAGGGCTGGGCGATGCTCGATCGGGCTTCCGGCAATAATCCTGACCATAAACCCGCCAAATCGCTTAACGTGGGTTCCGCGATGTCTACTGTCAACTCCCGCAATCGTAGCCGCCAATCATGAACCCGCAGATTTTCCTCAACCAACAAGCTACTCGCGACCTGCCAATCCAACATCGGCGACCACAACTCCAGCATCTGCCAAAGCCAATACACCTGCCGCACGGCGCTGCTCTGGCCAAAGCTTTCCATGAATCCAGGATAGGGAGTGCCTTCGGAGTTAAAGGGCACATTGTCTAGCAGCAACGTACTCTGGTCGCCATCTTGAGCTATGCCGTAGATTTCAGGTAGGTGCAGACGATAATCATATAGATGCAGATAGGGCAAATAGGCATCTGGAATTTCGGCTGCGGTGGGAACCAGACCCGGTTGTAAATCAAGCCAAAGCCTAGGGGACATAACTTTATAGCGACCATTGCTGACAATAGAGCCGATCGGACGGTCATTCGATTCGATCGCCCAGACGTAGCGATAGGTGATGGGCGTACCGCAATTTGCGCAAACCTTGTCTCCAGCCGAGTTTTCTGGCCGATCGCAGCGGGGATTCGTGCAGTAAATTTTTAATTCAAATCGGCTCATGATACAGACAAGGTTATTAAAGAGACAAGATTATTAGAAAAGGGAAATTAGACGTGTATGGATCGGAATCTCATTTTTTTTGAAATAGTTCCGGAATGGTCACTCTTGAGCTTGAAGCGGAACATAAGACCCCCAAACTATACAGAATGATTTACGACCTGGCAAAATTTTATAGACTAAGTTCATCTCAAACCCTCTCAATCTGAAGAACGAAACCCACAGGGTTAAATAGGTTTAAATTATGTCTGATGTATCAATAATGTGGCTTTTGGCCGGGAGCGGGTTTTGCTTACTGGAACTGGCTACCCCTGTTGCCTTTGTGTCATTGGTCATGGGCTTAAGTGCCTTTCTCGTGGCTCCAACTTCATCATCGCTGCCGTTTAATTTTCAGGTGGTGCTGTGGATGATTCTGTCGTTGGGGTTCTTTCGGGTGTCCCAGAGTTTTATCCGGCCCCGATCGCAGTCCCGTAAGCTAGATGCCGATTATGCCCATACCCTGACCGAAATTCTTCCGGGTGAAACGGGACGGGTTAATTATGAGGGCCAGTCGTGGTTGGCCCAACTTGATGATCCGACCGCTCACCTGGAACCAAAACAAAAAGTTCGAGTGATCGATCGGCAGGGCACATTACTAATTGTCTCCCACGACAGCTCGCTCCTCTAAAAAATCAGGATTTAATGCTCATTCCAAGCGTGTCTTCATTTACTGACAAAATTTACCAAATTTACCAATAGAGTCTAACGTTATGTTTGCCTATCTAATTGCTGCTACTTTAGCCGCTGCTGCTGCATTAGCGACCGTTAAAATTATTCCTCAAGGAGACGAAGCCTTGGTGGAACGCCTAGGACAGTTCGATCGTAAGCTTCCGGCTGGGCTGAATATTTTGATACCGGGAGTAGAAATTATTGCTTACCGTGACACAACCCGTGAAAAAGTTTTCGACATTCCACCCCAAACTTGCATCACCCGTGACAACGTTGCCATTAGTGCAGATGCGGTGATTTATTGGAAAATCGTGGACATGGAGAAGACCTACTACAAAGTGCAAAATCTTCAAATGGCCATGGTTAATCTGGCGCTCTCACAGCTTCGGGCTGAAATGGGTAAGCTCGACCTCGACGAAACTTTTACCGCCCGTGAAAAAGTTAACGAAGCCCTCATGCGGGAACTCGACCACGCTACGGTGCCTTGGGGGATCAAAGTGACCCGCGTTGAACTTAAAGAAATTATCCCAGCTAAGGCCGTTATGGAGTCCATGGAGCTTCAGATGTCGGCAGAACGGAAAAAACGGGCGGCGGTTCTGACCTCGGAAGGGGAACGGGAATCGGCAATCAATTCGGCTCAAGGTCGGGCAGAGGCGCAAGTTCTAGATGCAGAAGCACGGAAACGATCGACGGTCCTCAGTGCAGAAGCGGAACAGCAGCGAATTATCCTCGAAGCCCAAGCCAACCGTCAACAGCAGGTTTTGAAAGCACAAGCCACGGCGGAATCAGTAGCGATCGTCACCCAAGCTCTGAAGGCTGATCCGACGGCTCCAGATGCGGCCAAGTTGCTGATGGCGCTAGGGTATTTGACCATGGGTGAGACGATCGGCAAAAGTGATAGCAGCAAAGTATTGTTCATGGATCCAGCGAGTATTCCGGCCTCTATTGCTAGCATGATGGCGATCGCGGATCAGCCCCGTCAGGTATGAGGTTCAACCCCCTGCACACCTTTGACACAGACCAAAAAACTCTAAGACGTGATAGTTCATTTTAAACCCATATTGTTCACTGAACTTTTTCTCTAATGCGTGAACCGGGCAGGAATCAAGCTCTATTGTTTCACCACATTGCAAACAGGTGAGGTGGTGACGGTCTTCTTGGATCAAGGAATACAACGATTCCCCGGTAGTGAGGGTGCGGACTTGGACTGCACCTTCTTTTTTTAACGCATCCAGCGCTCGATACACCGTCGCAAGTCCCATGCTTTTCTCATGCTGCCGCAACTCAGAATAGAGATCTTGGGCCGAAATCGATCGGTCCATCTGCTTCAGAGATTCAAGAATTCTAGTTTGGCTACGAGTTCGACGAAGGGGAGTCATGACGATCGGGACGCAAGATATAGAACGCATTTTATAGATTTGAGTGTACCGCATCCCTTAGAATGATCATCGATTGCCGCATCATGTGTTTCTCTGAGGATCGATCGATGGTTCAAGCTATGACTCAAACTGTAACCCAAACTTACCAAGCTCAAATCTATGTTACTCTTCGGCCTTCTGTTTTGGATCCGGCGGGTGTTGCGGTTCAGTCTGGCCTAAAACATATGGGTTACGACAATGTAGACAGTATTCGCATTGGCAAATATATTGAACTGACGATAACGGCTGAAACTGAAGCTGCTGCAACGGAGCAATTGAATGTAATCTGCGATCGGCTTTTAGCGAATCCCATCATTGAAAACTATCGCTTTGATCTTAAACTCAATAGTCAAATCGTTTAAACTGATGGCTGAAATTCGTGATGAATACGATTCGCCTTGGAAGGATATTCTTGAACTCTATTTCGAGGATTTTATGGCATTCTTTTTCCGCAGATCCATGCCGAAATTGATTGGGCGAGAGGGTATGAATTTTTAGATCAGGAACTTTCCCAAATCACTCGCGACGCTGAAGTCGGGAAGAAAGTAGTTGATAAGTTAGTCAAAGTCTGGAAGCTTACCGGAGAAGAGACGTGGGTATTATTAAATGTTGAGATTCAAAGCCAAGAAGAATCGGTTTTAGAGGAACGAGTATTTACCTATTTCTATCGATTAAAGGACAAATTCAATCTCCCCGTAGCGAGTCTGGTAATTCTTGGGGACGATCGTAACAATTGGCGACCCCGTACATTTTCTCAATCCCTGTGAGGTTGCCGAGTTGAGTTTGAGTTTCCTAGTGTCAAGCTTCTCGACTATGAACTCCAATGGGCCGACCTTGAGGCAAGCCCGAATCCCTTTGCAATCGTCACCATGGCGCATCTGAAGACCAAAGCGACTCGAAAAGATTTGCAGTCTCGCAAAGAGTGGAAATTTCGCCTGACCCGAATGCTCTATGAACAAGGTTATGAACGACAAGATATAGTTGAGCTATATCGATTTCTAGACTGGATTTTAGAATTGCCCGATGATTTAAAACAAGCCTTTCACACTGAGTTAGCTCAATATGAGCAGGAGAGACAAATGCCGTATGTAACGTCGATCGAACGCATGGGTGAAGCACGAGGACGGACGGAAGGACGAAAAGAAGGAGAACTATCTCTGGTCCTCCGCCTGCTTACCCGTCGTGTTGGGGTTGTTCCGGGTAGCCTGACCGATCGGATTCAAGCCTTACCCATCGAACAACTTGAAACGTTAGCGGAAGATCTATTGGATTTTCAGCGTTTAGCGGATTTGATGAATTGGTTTAAAACGATCGAGATTTTGGAGTAAGCCAATTCTGTCGTTTTAGAAAAATTTCTCATGAAAAACTTGAACATTGAGTAACCTAAAAAACATGAAATTTGGCGTAATTGTATTCCCTGGTTCTAACTGCGATCGCGATATGGCTTGGGTGACTCAAGGCTTATTGGGCCAACCGACTCGAATGGTTTGGCATGAGGATTCGGATATTGATGATATTGATGTGATGATTGTGCCCGGTGGGTTTAGTTATGGCGATTATTTGCGCTGTGGTGCGATCGCCCGTTTTTCCCCAGCCATGCAAGCGACGGTCAAACATGCAGCCCAAGGTAAATATGTTTTGGGTGTATGCAACGGATTCCAAATTTTGACAGAAATTGGATTGCTACCGGGTGCCCTGACCCGGAATCGTGGATTGCATTTTATTTGCGATCGGACTCCTTTGCGTGTCGAACGAAATGATTTGCCTTGGACTCGAAACTATGAAACAAATCAAGTCATTACGATTCCGATCGCCCATGGAGAAGGGTGTTATTTTGCGGATGACGATACGCTGAAATCACTTGAAGATAATAATCAAGTAATCTTTCGATATAGCGATGTGAATGGTGAAATAAACGATCGGGTTAACCCCAATGGTTCACGGAATAATATTGCTGGGATTTGTAATCGTGAAGGGAATGTTTTGGGCATGATGCCACATCCAGAACGATCGGCAGATATTGCGATTGGGGGAATTGACGGGATGGGATTGTTTACGGGATTGCTAGAGATGGCGATGATTGATTAGGAATTAGGATTTAACAAAACATTGATACCCAATCCCCCTAAATCCCTCTTAAAAAGGGAAACATTGAGTTGAATTCTTGTTCCCCCTTTTTAAGGGGGTTAGGGGGATCGAGTATTTTGATGCCAACGAAAGAAGTTTTCAACTGTATTCTAATTGATACTGACTTGCGTTATTATTGAAAGCAGATTGCAGTAAATAACCCTTTCCAAAAATTAGACATGGCTATTACAAGACGGATTTTTCTGGCAGCAAGTGCTGCGACAGCTACGATCGCTTCTGAGCAATTATTCAGAACCCGATCGGCTCAAGCTCAAAACAAAGTATTGAATCTCTATACAGCCCGTCATTATGGATCCGACACTCAGATTTATGAGGGCTTTTTCAAGAAGACGGGCATTAAGGTAAATCTTGTTGAAGCCACGGCGGACAAGTTGGTTGAACGGGTTAAGAGCGAGGGTCGGAACAGTCCGGCTGACGTGATTATGACGGTGGATGCGGGCAATTTGTATCGTGCTCAGCAGGCGGATGTTTTCCAGACTATTGACTCTCGTATTCTAAAGGACGCTATTCCTAAGAACTTGAGAGATAGCAATGGAACTTGGTTTGGATTTACCAAGCGCACTCGCGTCATTATGTACAACAAGGAAAGAGGCATTGATCTCTCGAAAGTCAAAACCTATGAAGATTTAGGCCGTGACGATTTAGGCTACACAATCTTAGTGCGATCGTCTAGCAACATTTATAATCAATCCTTAATGGGTTCGATTATTGAATTGTATGGAGATGAGATCGCTGAAAAATGGGCTAAGGGCGTTGTGAAGAACATGGCTCGCAAGCCTGAGGGTGGAGATACTCCGCAGATTCAAGCCCTAGCAGCAGGAATGGCTGATTTAGCGATTTCTAATACCTATTATCTCGCTCGGTTAGCGAAATCGTCTAAGGCTGAAGATCGTGAAGTGGCCAGTAAAGTAGGCGTGATTTTCCCGAATCAATCTGGCGATGGCAAGCTGAGTCGCGGTGCGCATACTAACATTAGTGGCGCGGGTGTGGCAAAGTTTGCACCCAACAAAGAAGCGGCGATTCAATATCTAGAATATTTGGCAACGCCTGAAGTTCAAAAGATGTTTGCCGCTAACAACAATGAATACCCAGCTCTAGAAAAAGGGAGAGTTGATGTTGATCCAGTTCTACTCAGCTATGGATCGTTTAAGGAAGATGTGATGACATCTGAGATTTTAGGTAAGAACAATCAACGGGCGATTCAAGTGATGGACCGGGCAGGTTGGAAGTAGGATTCAACGGTCTGTGTTTTAAAGTTTAATCCTCCTTTAATCCTCATGTAGTAAGTAGGATGCTCCGATCGAGTATCCTACTTTTTTAAGGTTATATTATTCATCTCAATTGGATTATGTCTAGCACTATTGAATTTCTCAGCAAAGGCGGACCAATCATGGTGCCGATCGGCGCCTTATCCGTTCTGACAATTACCTGTGCATTGGAGCGGACTTGGTTTTGGTGGCATACCATACAGGGCGAGAAGCAGCTTGTTTCTAAAATTTTGCAAGTGTCACAAGACGATTTAGGTGAAGCAAAGACCATTGCAGAGCAAGCCAAACGATTGCCCATTGGTCGATTTATCTTAGCAGCATTGCGTTTGAATCAACCCACTCCAGAAACATTTCAATTGGCGATGGTGGCGGCGGGCGATCGGGAATTTATTGAAATGCGAAAGTGTGACAAGTTGCTGGAAACTATTGTTGCGATCGCGCCGTTGCTAGGACTATTGGGAACCGTAACGGGTTTGATTGCGACATTTTTTAATTTGAATATTGGTGGCGGGGGCGGTGGAAATGTTGACTTATCAAAAGCTTCTCAAGGAATTGCAGAGGCGTTGATTACTACAGCGGGCGGAATGATTGTTGCGATTATGGCATTGATCATTTATCGGGCCTGCGTTGGATTGCAAGCCGCACAAATCGATTATTTTTCAGAAGTGGGGAGTGAATTGGAGTTGATTTATCGGCAACGTTGGTATGAACCGCGTATGAATCACGAACAACAGCAAAATTTGAGCCAAGAATTATTGCAGCAAATGGTGACATTGTTGAACGATCGGCTTCCTGCTCTTAATTCAACGCTGACGTTTGATGATGGTGTGGCCCATTTGCCAACTGAGAACCAGGACGGG
>JANXNM010000800.1 GCA_025354065.1 Synechococcales cyanobacterium 340R_concoct_173_sub
ACTCCAGTCACGGTACCGAATGTAAGCAGATTCATAAATTGGCGACGGCCCATGCTGGGAACGTCTGCGGAGCTAGAAACTTGAGTCATGACTACTTAATATGAATCGGGAGTGACTTCGAGACCAAAAGGCAATTAAAAGGCAAATCAAGTTTTATAAACAGACTGTCTTAACATCTCTTCATAAAATGTAGATAGGTTTAATTCAAGTCCTAGATTCCGTCAGGTTCCTCAGAAAAGTCCCTGGGATACTAGAATTCGTGACCTTTCTCATGGACTATTATGACAGACTTTTACGCTGATTTTACTTGAGAGGGCGGGATGACGGGTGCAGAGTTGCGATCGTTGGTAGCAAATAAGTGGACGTTTTCCTATGATGTCCAGATCCGCAAAGTGAAGGGACGGCTGTATTTTCAGGTGATGTGGAAATATTTAGAGCAAGCCTCGTTCCCACTTTCGGAGGCGGAGTTTATGACCCATTTCGATCAAGTTGCGGGGTATTTGGTGGCGTGGAATGTGGTGGAGCAGGTGACGGGAGCGATCGAGAAAACCCGTGATAAGCCTCGTTTGGGGAAGGCTGTGAATGTTCAGTTGGATCTGGGCGATCGAGGATCTGAGTGGATTCTGGATAAGTTTTAACAGCGGCACCTATGAATCTATTTCTGAACCAACTCTGACCTGCCACAATCCCAAAAGAGTTTGCATAATTGATAAGCTAAGACATCTCTCCTTCAATGAGATTGAGTGAATCATTATTTATCCGAACCCTAGGAGGTTTGACGATGACTGGCATTTTATTCGTTTTAAGGATTTTGGTCCCGATCGTAATCGCTTGGGTGTATTTGAACTATGGCTTGAAGTTTTGGGCCGGGTTTCCGCGCACTAACTTCACCTCGGGCCGAATTTTACTCACCTTATTTTGGCCAGTATGTTTCGCGTTGAATCCGTCCTATCGTCGTAATTTTCAAAAAGCGCTACGAGGTCGATAACGTCCATCGATAATGTGATTTTCGCAGCTATCAATCATAGACAATCGTAAAACTCTTAATCATTTACCTGTAAATTTTGTGGAAATTCCCAAGCTCACGCCCCATACCGATGCTCTCGCTCAAGTGGCTGCCCGTTTCGATCGTGAATACCGCCGAGATCCGGTAAGTCTGCCGCCGGAAGTAGAGTCGATGTCTATTTTTCAAGACTGGGCCTCGGGCAAATTGCAAAATCGTCTTGCGTCGCCGTTTTGGGACTATATGAAACCGAAAAAGAACGATCGGTGTTTGGATTTAGGCTGTGGGCTAAGTTTTTTAGTTTTCCCCTGTTGGCGTGAGTGGGATGCACATTTCTATGGTCAAGATATTAGTACTGTCGCAAAAGATTTAATCAATTCTCGTGCGCCACAATTGAATTCAAAAACGTTTAAAGGCGTAAAGCAAGCCAGTGCGGATCAGCTTGATAATTATGATAATGATTTTTTTGATTGGGCGATCGCAACAGGCGTAAGTTGCTATGGTGATTTAGAGTATTGGAAACAGGTTTTAGGCAGCGTGAAGAAAGTGTTAAAACCGGGCGGAAGTTTTGTGTTTGATGTATTGAATCCTGATGCGGAAGGGGCGGAGAATTGGGCGATTTTGGAAACCTATCTTGGGGCCGAAGTTGGGTTAGAGGCATTGAGTGATTGGGAGAGTGCAATTAAGTCTACTGGAGCGAAGATCAAACAACATAAAGCCCATGAATGCTTTGAACTTTACCGCGTCACATTTGATTAGTAATATTTTCCCATTTATGAAGGTCAACTACGGAAAGCCCAAAGGATTTGGCATTAGATAAATAGACTGGGAGACACTTTAAAGCGATCGGCTAAAGCCTTGGCTTGTGCTTTGCTAATGGCCCGTTTCCCATTCACAATTTCCGACACCACACCGCTCGAACCAATCACACCTACAAGATCT
>JANXNM010000801.1 GCA_025354065.1 Synechococcales cyanobacterium 340R_concoct_173_sub
ACTCCAGTCACGGTACCGAATGTAAGCAGATTCATAAATTGGCGACGGCCCATGCTGGGAACGTCTGCGGAGCTAGAAACTTGAGTCATGACTACTTAATATGAATCGGGAGTGACTTCGAGACCAAAAGGCAATTAAAAGACAAATCAAGTTTTATAAACAGATAGTCTTAACATCTCTTCATAAAATGTAGATATGTTTAATTCAAGTTCTAGATTCCCTCAGGTTCCTCAGAAAAGTCCCTGGGATACTAGAATTCGTGGCCTTTCTCATAGACTATTATGACAGACTTTTACGCTGATTTTACTTGAGAGGGCGGGATGACGGGTACAGAGTTGCGATCGTTGATTGTGAGCAAGTGGACGTTTTCCTACGATGTCCAGATTCGTAAAGTGAAAGGAAAGCTCTATTTTCAGGTGATGTGGAAGTATTTGGAGCAAGCCTCGTTTCCGCTTTCGGAGCCAGAGTTTATGGCCCATTTCGATCAAATCGCAGGATATTTAGTGGCGTGGAACGTTGTGGAACAGGTGACGGGCGCGATCGAGAAAACCCGTGATAAGCCTCGTCTGGGGAAAGCGGTGAATGTTCAGTTGGATCTGGGCGATCGGTCATCTGAATGGATTTTGGATAAGTTTTAATGACGGAAATCATCTAGATCTACACTCTGAACCAACTCTGCCATTCAATAGCCCCAAAAGAGTTGGCATAATTGATAAAGTAAGACATCTTAACTGAATGAGTTGTTAATCATCTGAACCTTGGGAGGTTTGCTCATGACTGCTGGTCTTTTGTCCGTTTTAAGGATTGTGCTCCCGATCGCAATTGGTTGGGTGTATTTCAGTTATGGCTCGAAGTTTTGGTTAGGGTTTCAGCGCACTAACTTCACCTCGGGCCGAATTTTACTCACTTTGTTTTGGCCAGTATATTTCGTATTGAATCCGTCCTATCGTCGCAATTTTCAAAAAGCGCTGCGAGGTCGATAACGGCGGTCGATCGTCTGGTCTTCGCGACCATTAATCATTTAATTCATTCACCTGTATATTTTTGTGGAAATTCCCAAGCTCACGCCCCATACCGATGCTCTCGCTCAAGTGGCTGCTCGTTTCGATCGGGAATATCGCCGAGATCCGGTGAGTCTACCGCCGGAAGTTGAATCGATGTCTATTTTTCAAGACTGGGCCTCGGGCAAATTGCAAAATCGTCTTGCGTCGCCTTTCTGGGACTATATGAAGCCGAAAAAGAACGATCGGTGTTTGGATTTGGGCTGTGGACTAAGTTTTTTGGTTTTTCCTTGTTGGCGTGAGTGGGATGCACATTTCTATGGTCAAGACATCAGTACGGTTGCAAAAGATTTAATCAATTCTCGTGCGCCACAATTGAATTCAAAAACATTTAAAGGCGTAAAGCAAGCAAGTGCGGATCAGCTTGATAACTATGAGAATGATTTTTTTGATTGGGCGATCGCAACGGGAGTCAGTTGCTATGGTGATTTGGACTATTGGAAACAGGTTTTAAGCAGCGTGAAGAAAGTGCTAAAACCGGGCGGAAGTTTTGTGTTTGATGTATTAAATCCTGATGCGGAAGGGGCGGAGAATTGGGCGATTTTGGAAACCTATCTTGGGGCAGAAGTTGGGTTAGAGTCATTGAGTGATTGGGAGAATGCAATTAAGTCTAGTGGAGCGAAGATCAAACAACATAAACCCCATGAATGCTTTGAAGTTTACCGCGTCACATTTGATTAGTAATATTTTCCCATTTATGAAGGTCAACTACGAAAAGCCACAGGATTTGGCATTAGATAAATAGACTGGGAGACACTTTAAAGCGATCGGCTAAAGCCTTGGCTTGTGCTTTGCTAATGGCCCGTTTCCCATTCACAATTTCCGACACCACACCGCTCGAACCAATCACACCTACAAGATCT
>JANXNM010000131.1 GCA_025354065.1 Synechococcales cyanobacterium 340R_concoct_173_sub
GTTTACGTTCTTCGGTATAGAGGTTCATGGAGAGAATCGGGAGAATGAACAATACAACTTGTCCTAAAACCCGCAAAAAAGTACGAATTAATTCATACGCGTAGTCAACTGATGGAAGATTTGGATCGCTTCCCATAAGAACACTTTGAGCAGTCAAATTATAGTAAAGGATTGAAAAGAAGAAGCCTGATACTAGCCAAAATACGCCTGCAATTAAGTAACCCCAAGGCGTAATAAAGTAACTTTGTAGCTCTCGTGTATAGATAGCTAAGACATTAGCCCAAATTAGTTTCATTCGTTGTCTTCTCCATTGGGTTCTAGTTGGGATTCATCAGGTGACTCCAGTATTGGCTGCGTAATACTTGTCTCTTCTGTCGTGAGTTCTAAAAATACATCCTCTAAACTGGCTTGGATTCTCCGCATTTCATAGGGAGGAATGCCATTAGCCACTAATGCTGTAGAAATATCACGGCCAATTTCATGAGACCCTTCAGAAGTGATAAGCAATCTTAAACGATCGTCTCGAAAAGCTTTAGCATTTGCAATTGTGACTGTATTTAAATAAGGAATTCTCATTAATATTTCTCGGACTCGATCGTAGTTTGAATCAACTTCAACATCGTAGCTAGTATTAACTTGCAAATCAGTCATCAAATTATCAGGTTTATTAGTTGCAACAATCTTGCCGTTTTTAATAATTGTGACGCGATCGCAAATAGCGCTGGCTTCAGGAAGAATATGGGTTGAAAGGATAACGGTGTGATTTCCAGCCAGTCCTTTGATTAATTTTCGCACATCGATAATTTGTTTGGGATCCAGCCCGACAGTAGGTTCATCTAATATAATAACTGGTGGATCATGGACGATCGCTTGGGCAATACCAACGCGCTGTCTAAACCCTTTAGAAAGCTTACGTATCAAGGTTTTTCGACGATCGAGGAGGTTACATTTCTCTAGAGCATAATTGATTCGAGTGGGACGATCGCCAGCGCTGACTCCTTTTATTTTTGCAACAAAAGCTAAAAAACCTTCGATCGTCATTTCTGGATAGAGTGGCGGTATTTCTGGAAGGTAGCCAATTTTCTGTCGCGCTTTTAGAGAATCAGAATGAACCTCAAATCCTGCTACTTTAGCGGTTCCCGTGGTAGCAGGGAGATAACCTGCAAGGATTCGCATTGTTGTGGTTTTACCTGCACCATTGGGTCCAAGAAATCCCATGATTTCACCGGGTTCCACTGAGAAACTCACGTCTTGAATGGCTGCCGTTGAACCATAGATTTTGCTAAGCTTTTCGACTTCGATCATGAGAGTCCCGAGATATGGCGTTCTGACAATCTACCTTATCCTATGGACGCTTAGCTTGATGCGCTGGTATAGAATTTCAGTGCAAATATCCAAAATCGGTTAGAAATAATAAATAATAGGCTCGCGATTAATAATGAGATTAGTGATGTTCCACTTGAAACCCGGTTTAAGATAGCTTCTGCTGGAACGGTGGTGATGAATCCGATCGGAATAATAAAGGTGAAGAAAAATTGATAAGCAGAGGGATATGCCGCGATCGGAAATCGTCCGGCTTCGAGTAGTCCTTTGAGAACTTCGGTGAGGTTGTAGATTTTAGTGAACCAGATGCTAGTGGCGCTCATCATGAACCAGATGCTATACAGAATCATGATGGCGCTGACGATCGGCAGAATTCCAGCGAGATAGTTGATGGGTCCTAGTCCAAGTTTTGAGCCAGAGTAGAGAATGACGGAAAGGCCGAATAAAATGTTTGGAATTCCCCAGATCGAGAGGCTGTGAGTTGAGAGCCAAAATTGAGAACTGACGGGTTTGAGTAATATAAAATCTAAGGTGCCTTGTTCGACATATTTGTAGATTTTACCTAGACTTCCTGCCAAAAATGTCGTAGCGATGCCTTCGAGAAATGTGAATACTCCCACAAGGAGCAATGATTGTTCCCAGTTCCAACCTGCAAATTGGTAGCTATTTCGATAAAAGAGTGATAACCCAAACAGACTACCTGTTAAGCCCCCTAAACTACTAATGGTTGCAAATAGAAAATTTAATCGATATTCTAAGGCAGCGGCGATCGTAGTACTCCAAAACAATTTAATTAGTTTAAAGTGACGTTTCATTTATCTTTGTCTCTGGTGGGTTGATATCGCTCCATAACCTATTCTAGAGTAGGTGTAGTTATTTATCATAAACATTGCGACGATGACCTATGTGAACAACTGTAATTATTTGCTGTTGATCGTTAATTGTATAAAGCACTCGATAATTTCCAACTCTAATCCGCCAACCTTCCCTGCCTTTAAGTTTTAGACAGCCTGATGGTCTAGGATCGCTAGCTAGATTTTGAATTGCCTCACATATCTTTAGATAGGTTTCTTTTGGAAGATCGGCAAGTTCTTTTTGAGCGCGTCTTAATATTTCTAGGTTGTAATTCATGGACGTGATCGGTTAATCTCGGCGATCGCTTGTGCAAACGGGATAGATTCATCTGAGGATTCTTCTGCTAAATCGAAAGCATAGATTTCTTCTAGTTCTTCTAGACGAGCCAGTAATTTTTGATAGTAATCAAACTCTAAAACTACACTCAAGCGTTGCCCTTGGGAGTCAACGATATATTGTTCGCTAATTGTTTGCATTGGTGGCTCCTAGTACTACTTAGTTATAATTATACAATCTGCTAAGTTTAACAGTGCTAGTATTAATAGCTACTAGAATTATGCTCTAAAGTTAACTTTTATGCCTTTAAGTTGGAATGAGATTAAGGGGCGGGCGATCGAATTTTCTAAAGATTGGGAAAGTGAGACCTCGGAGAAATCAGAGTCACAGTCCTTTTGGAATGAGTTTTTTAATGTATTCGGCATCTCACGACGGCGGGTGGCGAGTTTTGAGTTGCCAATCAAAAAAGCAAATAACAAGCAAGGGTTTATTGATCTGCTGTGGAAGGGGACAATTTTGGTGGAGCATAAGTCTAGGGGCAAGGACTTAGATAAGGCGACACAACAGGCTAAGGACTATTTCCCTAATTTAAAGGAGCATGAGTTACCTAAGTATATTTTGGTGTCGGATTTCCAGAAATTCAGGCTCTATGATTTGGATACGGATACGACTACAGAGTTTGAGCTAAAGGATTTTGTAAGTCAGGTGCATCTATTCGGCTTTATTGCGGGATATGAGAAGCGGGTTTATAAGGATGAGGATCCGGTTAATATTGCGGCGGCGGAGTTGATGGGTAAGCTGCACGATCGTCTCAAGGAAATTGGCTATACAGGGCATGATCTTGAGGTATATCTAGTACGCCTGTTATTTTGCTTGTTTGCTGATGATACGGGGATTTTTAATAAGGGGATTTTCTGGGAGTATATCGATCGCCATACTAAGGAAGATGGTAGCGATTTGGCGATGCATATTGCTTCGATTTTTCATGTGTTGAATACGCCGAATGAGAGGCGGTTAAAGAATTTAGATGAAAATTTGGTGCAGTTTCCTTATGTGAATGGGAAGTTGTTTGAAGAGCCTGTGCAACCTGCGGCATTTGATAGCAAGATGCGGGAGATGTTGCTGGAGGCTTGTGGGTTTGATTGGGGGAAGATTTCACCTGCGATTTTTGGGTCGATGTTTCAGGCGGTGATGAATCAGACGCAACGCCGAAATTTGGGTGCTCATTATACGTCTGAGAAGAATATCCAAAAGTTGATTAAGCCGCTTTTCTTGGATGATCTTTATACTGAATTTGAGAAAGTAAAGGGTAATCGCAACAGGTTAAACGAGTTACATCAAAAGATTGCGAATTTGCATTTTCTCGATCCTGCCTGTGGTTGTGGCAATTTCTTGATCATTACTTATCGCGAGTTGCGGGATTTAGAGATTTTGATTTTGTTGGAGTTGAATAAGAGTGGGCAGTT
>JANXNM010000004.1 GCA_025354065.1 Synechococcales cyanobacterium 340R_concoct_173_sub
TCGAAATCCACTTTTCAAGCCACTGCCTCCAACAAAAGTTCCACAATCAGCTAATTCTTAAACTCCGCAGAGTTCCATATTTTATCCACAACAATCGAGACAGATTTTACGATCGCTTCATAAATCCACCTTAAAAATCCCGCACAAATACAATAGGCTCACAAACGACGCATATAGAAGCATATTTTGAAGGCGATCGACGACAGGTAACGATCGGCAATTATTACAAAATTAGTGATTAGAAACACATTTTATTAAATTAAATATTTTTAGTTTGAGACATTATCAGAATTCAGCCTTTCTTCTAATCCTCATACATCATCCTAAATAAAACATATTCTCATCTTGGATCGCACTGATGGGTGAGTAAAGAAAAGGGAAGGGATCGCCTCTAAGCCCAACAAACCTAGAACTCATAGCCGCTTTCGAGGCAGAACAATTTCTGAGAAAACCATAGCGAAATATAACAATCCGGGTTTTCTATTAATAAACATTGCGACTCTTGAACTGCTTTGTTAGGGTGTGGCTGTCGATAAACAAATAGTTTGTCGAATTCATTTCACATTCATTCAACTAGTTACAACCGGACAACGAGCACTTCTAAAACTCTTAGTCTCTGGAGGCTACACCATGAATATGCAAGGAAAAACTATTCTGATCACGGGCGCATCGCGTGGAATAGGACGATCGATTGCATTAGAATTTGCCCAAACTCAACAGGTAAAACGATTAATCATTGTGGCAAGATCATCCGATCGGCTACAAGAAGTCGCCAATGAAATTAAGGCTCTAGGGATTGAAGCGATTCCTTTAGCATTAGATCTCACCCAACCGATCGAAGTCAATATTGCCGTCGCTAAAGCTTGGCGAGATTATGGCCCGATTCATTTACTTGTGAATTGTGCGGGAGTCGCACACCAAACGCCATTCTTACAATCCCAATTGCCTCACATTCAAGATGAACTTTCGATCAATCTTATGGGGATGTATACCATTACCCGTTTGATTGCACGACGAATGGCAACACAACGGGAAGGAACGATCGTCAACGTCTCTAGCTTAATGGGCAAAATTGCAGCACCAACCATGGCCACCTATTCAGCCACGAAGTTTGCAATTCTAGGATTCACGCAAGCGCTGCGCGGAGAACTCGCCGTCCATAATATTCGGGTCGTCGCACTACTCCCATCCTTAACCGATACCGACATGGCTCGGGAATTTCAATGGTTTCGCTGGGTGATGCCGACGACTCCTGAACTAGTCGCACAAGCGCTTATGCGAGGTCTAGAAAGAGAATCATCTGAGATTTTAGTCGGATGGCAAAGTCAATTAGCGGT
>JANXNM010000019.1 GCA_025354065.1 Synechococcales cyanobacterium 340R_concoct_173_sub
GATTCACGAGCCAGTCACGATAGACTTTTTTCCACCGATCGGGCACGTATTCCGGTGAGTTATTTTCGTCGAGGTCGGCTAAGGTTTTGGCGGCTAGGGGTTTAGTGTTGACAAACCATTGGGTCGAAAGCAACGGTTCAATGGGCACGCCGCCGCGTTCGCTGTAAGGGATAGTGGTTTTGTAGGGTTCGATTTTGACGAGAAAGCCGAGTTTGTCTAATTCTGCAACCACTTCCTTTCGGGCTTCAAACCGATCGAATCCTTCAAATATCCCCGCGTTTTCGTTCATGGTGCCGTCTTTGTTCATCACATTAATGAACGGAAGATCTTGGCGCTTGCCCATTTCAAAATCGTTAGGATCGTGAGCTGGGGTAATTTTGACGCAGCCTGTCCCGAACGTAGCATCGACGTAATCATCGGCCACGATCGGAATTTCTCGATTTTGCAAGGGCAGCATGAGAGTTTTGCCGATCATGGCTTTGTACCGATCGTCCGTCGGATTTACGGCTACAGCGGTGTCACCTAACATAGTTTCGGGGCGGGTGGTGGCGACTTCGATGTGACCTGTTCCGTCGGTAAGGGGATAGCGAAAGTGCCAGAGATAACTATCAATTTCGCGGTTGTCTACTTCAAGGTCGCTGACGGCGGATTGGCTGGCGGGGCACCAGTTGACGAGGTAGTTGCCGCGATAAATTAAGCCTTCAGAATGGAGCTGTACAAAGGCTTCGAGGACGGATTTTGAGACATTTTTATCGAGGGTAAAGCGTTCACGAGACCAATCGGCGGACAGTCCCAATCGGCGAAGTTGGCCTGTGATGGTGCCACCGGATTCTTTTTTCCATTCCCAGGTCCGATCGAGAAATGCTTGGCGGCCTAAGTCTTCGCGGGTTTTCCCTTCGGCTTTGAGTTGTTTTTCGATGATGGTTTGGACGGCGATGCTGGCGTGGTCGGTACCGGGAAGACAAAGGGTATTTTTGCCCAACATTCTTTGATAGCGGACAACAGTATC
>JANXNM010000061.1 GCA_025354065.1 Synechococcales cyanobacterium 340R_concoct_173_sub
TCACCCACAGCCCTAAACCGTGACAGTGAACCGACTTGATCTGCCGCGACTCTGAGCGTTCCATCAGCATATTGCAAGACTAAATATTCTCGCGTTTGATCATTCAACGTTAGGCTTTCGAGTTTTAGAAATTTACCAATGCCGTGGGTTTTGTGGGCAACATAATCATTTGGTTGCAGTTTGTTTGGATCAACTTGTTTTGAAGTAGCGCGGCGGCGTTTACGAATATAGGTCGGAGTCGTGAGCGTGTGTTGCCCGAAGAACTCCCGATCGGTAACCACCACCACCCGAAACGTCGGTAATACAAAGCCTTCGAGTTCAGCCAGACCCGAATATTTCAATCCCACGGGCGTGCGTCCAGAGATCAGTTTTTCGATCGCAGGGTAGTCTTTTGGATTCGGGATAAATTGCGCGGGGCAGTCGTGTTCTTGAAGTAATGCGACCGATCGAGATGGCTGCGCGGACATTAGCCAAATGGCAAATCCTTTTTTACGTTCCTCGCGTAAGATTTCGGCCAATCGACCAAATTGATGGGGCACTGATGCGATCGGACGGCTGGATAAATTCAATCCACCATTCACTTCAGCCAGTTCATTTAAATAAATACGATCGAATGATTCAGCCTTATTAATTGCAAGTTCAAAGTTTTGGTGTAAGGGTTCGATGATGGATTTTAGATTTGATTCTTGCCAATGGTCTTGGACATGATCACACCACCGATCGCTGTGGGCAGTTGCGAGCTGAAGTTCATCAAAGGCGACAATTGCAGTTTCTGGCAAATAGTCTAATATTGACGCAGGTTGATCAAATGCAACGCCCACAAACCGTCGTAATCCTTCAATCGATTCACCATGCTGCAATCGTTCATTGTCTTCATCGGACAATACTTCGGAAATTTCAATCAGCTTTTCAGGTGTTAATGCCGCTTGAATAATCGGGCTAAAACTAGTGGGCGTTAATACAATACTGGGGAGCCGATCGAGCGATCGTTGAGTTCCGGGATCGAATTCGCGAATTTGTTCAAGTTCATCCCCAAACAATTCTAATCGTAAGGGCAATTCTAACGACACCGGAAATACATCAATAATGTCACCGCGCTGACTCCATTGGCCT
>JANXNM010000086.1 GCA_025354065.1 Synechococcales cyanobacterium 340R_concoct_173_sub
TTCTTGACGTACTGAATTAGCTTGATTGGGACAATGGAAGTATCGTCTAGTGGAATTGATTCGAGAGTTGTTTGTTGGCAATTGGCGATCGCTCGGATTTGCCATTGATTATCTTGATAGAGAAGTAATACACACCGATCGCCCCCTGACGTTTTTATCATTGTTTGGGTCAGGGTGTGGAGCAATTCATCTCGATCGATCGTGCTAGAGATAGCCTGGGAGACTTGCAACAGGGCGGCTGAGTCTAAAACCTCGTTCAAGCTATGACGAGAGGCGCTTTTGGTGGAAGAAATTTTATTAGTGCCGTACTGAGAAAAGCTAATTGGATTGGTCAGGGACGTTACAGTTTCAAAAACTGAGAAGGTTGGAGAAGCGGATTGAAGAATGGGTTGTAGCAGTTGGGGATACCGAATTTCTAAATCATTCGTTTTAGCTTTTGCTCCCCACCGAGCATAACAGTAGTAGGCTTCTTGCATATAATAAGCAGCCACTTTTTCTTTGCCCCAGTCCAGATAGAATTTTGCGGCGAGTTCATTCGCTAACGCTTCTTCTTGGAGGTATTCGTTGGCTTTAGCTCCAGCGATCGCACGATCGTAGAGTTCTATAGCCTCAGCTTTTTGGTTTAAGAACTGATGTTGTTCTGCTTTGACTAAATCTAATTTATGCTGATAGTTCATAGGAGCAAATTTTGCCCAAGTTGTCAGTTTCTCTAAATTTTGAGTAATACGTAGATCATATCCTGATGGATACGAGTTAGCAATTTTGTGTGCGTAAGTAATTCGAGATAGGGAATCATAAAAGTAATAGATACCAATAGTTGCTATAGCCGCAGCTCCGCCTAGATACGGTTCCGCTAAGCCTGAGCATTCTAATGCCTCTTCCCAGTTACCAAACCAAAAATTCAGAGTTAGTTTATTGATGAATAGATTTACCAGTGCCGCATGATCGCTCGCTGATTGGTGTAAGGGCAGCATTTCAGACTCATGGTATGCCTCACCAATTAGCGCACAGGCCGAAGCAGATTTACCCAACAAATTCAAAATAAGTTGGTAATAGATATTGTGATAATTGAGAGCTGCTGCTTGGTTAAGTCGCTGCAGTGCCTGTTGATAGCTCTCCATTTCTGGAATCAGGTCGGGAAGTGGTTTACCTAACAGGTAGGAATAACAACAGTAGGCGTAAGCTGAATATCCTGTATAAGCGAAGTCCCCCGTTTCTAATCCGGTAGTATAACCAGACTGAAGCTGTGGCAGGCTTTCACGCAAATGTTTTTTCCAATGGGTGATAAATAATCCATTTACTAACAATACTCTAGCTCGGAATTCTTGGTCTCCTAGTTTAGTAGATAGGGCTAATGTCAGTTGTCCAAATTCGTAGCCCGTTTCATAGTCATTCAAAATGGAGCAATGGAGGAGACCATAGCAGGCAAACAGGTAGGTTGATGCTGCGGATATCCCAGCACGAACTGATAATTCAACCCCACAGTAGGGGATCAGTGGATATAACGGCGGTGCCACCAAAAATGCAGGAACAGCGAGCTCGACGAGTACTCGCATCGCGGCAATGGCTTTTTCATCGGTGGAGATTGGAAGATCAATCAGTTCCGCTGGTGTCCGATCTCCAATCGCTTGTTTAGCTCGCTCCAGTGCGGTCGTAGAGTCTTCTGGGCTGGGCATAGCTGGGAATTGGATACCGAACTGTGCAACAATCACTAATCCTAAATTCAAAGACTCCCGTAATTTGCCTTGAGCGACTAAGGCTTCAATATGAATTTCCTGAGCTTTAGCCAAATCTAGATTAACTTTAGCCCATTTTTTCAGTTCAACTAGCAATCGATCCATCTCAGCAAAATCACCCTTTAGGTAAGTGGCCTCAATCCCATCTGTATAAAGCCCTAACGCCAAAGGATAATCTTGTTCCCAAATTTCATCTGTCAGTAGTTCAATAGCTATTTGAAAATGTTCGACAGCCGAGGCATAAGCTGTAGACTGCTTTGCTTGTCCTCCAGCCGTTAGATTGAGTTTGGCTAATTGTAGGATAGGGGCTGGTTCCGCAATTAGTTCACGACCAAGATTCAACTGATTAACAATCTCAAAAATTGTGGCAGTATTTATTGTAGGTTCGGTATTTTGATTTAAGAGCAATTGCCCGATTTTTAGATGTGTTGCTGGCTTCTGAGCGTCTGGAATTAGCGTGTAAGCGGCCTGCTGAACTCTGTCGTGAAGAAACTTATAGGGAACTGTAATAGGTTGATAACGATCGGCTTGATCAGATTCATACGCCTGAAAAAACTTATAAGTTTCACTAACAGGTAAAATCAAGCCCGCTTGCAGCCCTTGCCACAACGCTAAAGCTATTGTCATTTGTGATTCTTCAGATACTATTGCTAAGGTATTTAAATCAAACTGATTTCCAATACAGGCAGCCAACTTTAATATTTCTTGAGCTTCTGCTGACAATTTCTGCAATTGTAGTGCCATAAACTCCACTACATTATCTGTCAGCGACACATTTCTCACCCGCACAAGATCGCATACCCAATGTCCAGTTTGCCAGTCAAAATGAATCAATCCATCTTGATGCAAAGCTTTGAGAAACTGAGTTGCAAAAAAAGGATTACCTTGAGTTTTTTGAGATACTAATTCCGTTAAAGGTTGGGCTAACTTTGTATCCCAATTAAGCGTGTCAGCAACTAGTTGATTAAGACTAGACTGACTCAAGGGCTTCAGCGTAATAGTATTGACTAGGCTACCTAATTTGACTAATGTGTCTAGCATTAACATTAACGGATGAACTGGAGATACTTCGTTATCTCGATAGGCTCCAATTAATAGCAAATAACCAGTTTCCGATCCAGACATCAATAGTTGTAAGAGATTTAAGGAAGCAGAATCAGCCCATTGTAAATCATCTAAAAATATTGCTAAAGGATGTTCTTTAGTTGTAAACGCTCTGGTGAAGTTCTTGAACAACACATTAAAACGATTTTGAGCAGCGCTTCCTGATAGTTCAGGGGCGGGGGGCTGAACTCCAATTATTTTTTCTAGATCAGGAATTACTTCAATAATGACTTGTCCATTTTCTCCCACTGCTTCTAATAGCCTAGTTCTCCAAGTTTGCAAGTCCGCATCACTTTCACTCAAAAGTTGACCAATTAAATCTCGAAATGCTTGCATAAATGCGCTGAAGGGAATATTTCGATTAAACTGGTCAAATTTGCCTTGAAGAAAATAGCCTCTTTGTTTAGTAATAGGTTTATGAACTTCATTAACTACCGCAGTTTTGCCAATTCCAGAGAATCCCGCGACTAACACTAGTTCCGAACTGCTCGTGGTCCCCCGATTCTCCATGGGAGACGCTACGCGATCGAAGGCAGCTAACAAAGCTTGAACCTCAGCTTCCCGTCCATAGAGTTTTTCGGGAATCAGGAAACGATCGCTCACATCCCGTTGTCCCAATTCAAACGCTAAAACTTCGCCCGTTTCTTGCCATTGCGTCAAACAGTGCTGTAAATCATGCTTCAGTCCGATCGCACTTTGATAGCGATCCTCTGCATTTTTTGCCATTAATTTGGCGACGATCGCCGCTACCATTTCCGGCACAGCAGAATTCACCTGATTGACCGGGACGGGCATCTTAGCGATATGGCAATACACTAGCTCCAGCGGGTCTTCCGCCATAAAGGGTAATTTGCTACATAGCAACTGATAAAGAGTCACCCCTAAAGCATAGAAATCAGCCCGATAGTCAATTCCTCGATTCATCCGTCCGGTTTGTTCTGGAGCCAGATAGGCCAAAGTCCCTTCAAGAATATTTGGGCTTTGAATTTCCTGTGTCTCCTTGGGTAACAGCGAGGCAATACTAAAATCTATTAGTCTAATTTGTTTTGAATCTGGATGAATTAAAATATTGTCGGGCTTAATGTCTTTATGGACCACATGATGCTGGCCGAGATCCTCAAGAATCTCCGCGAGCTGTAGGGCGATCGCCAATACGTCTGGCCAGTCCAAC
>JANXNM010000091.1 GCA_025354065.1 Synechococcales cyanobacterium 340R_concoct_173_sub
TAAAATTTGACTGTTTTTAGATCGCTTTGAAAATAAGCGATTATAATCACCTCGCCATCTCAAAAAGATTACTGGACGGTATTTGACAATGAATAAAGGTGAATTGATTGACGCGATCGCAGAAAAAGCGTCTGTCACGAAGAAAGAAGCGGATATCGTCCTGACATCCATGATTGATTCAATTATGGATGCCGTCGCCGATGGTCAAAAAGTAACTTTGGTCGGTTTCGGGACATTTGAACCCCGCGATCGTCAAGCGCGTGAAGGCCGTAACCCCCAAACAGGTATGGCAATTAAGATTCCTGCAACAACTGTGCCTGCATTCTCGGCAGGGAAAGCCTTCAAGGACAAGGTTGCGGAAGCGGCAGCAGAAAAAGCTCCAGCAGATAAGAAATAATAATTTAGCGTTTGATATGCGGCCAGCAAGTGATTGGGATTCTAATACCCGTTCATTTTTAATGCACGCTTAATCAAGTTTAAATAGTTAAGTTGAAGAGCGAGTCACAAATCTAGTTTAGGCTAGAGCGTTACTCGTTCTTTTTTGGCTGTGCCCCCAGAATTCCATGACGATCGCCCCTTCTACATTACCTACGTCACCTAGATCACCTGTGAAGCCTCTAGCGCCCTTACTACGGTTGCTTAAATATGGCCATCGTTACCGATCGCAAATTTGGACCGCTAGCGTCTGCTCGGTGCTGAACAAAATCTTTGATCTCGCACCGCCCTATTTGATTGGTATGGCGGTGACTATTGTGGTGAAACCCGAAAAATCATTCATCGCCTCGTGGGGTGTGACGGATGTGACGCAGCAGTTTGCGGTGTTGTCGGGATTGACGCTATTGATTTGGGGCATGGAATCGCTGTTTGAATATTTGTACGATCGGTTGTGGCGTAATCTTGCGCAGACGCTACAGCATGATTTACGACTAGATGCCTATGGCCATTTACAGGAATTAGAACTCAGTTTTTTTGAAGACCGTAGCACAGGCACATTGCTTTCAATTTTGAATGATGATGTAAATCAATTGGAACGCTTTCTAGATTCAGGTGCCAATGAGCTATTGCAATTTGCGACTACGGTTCTGTTTGTCGGCGCGACGTTCATTGCGTTGGCCCCAGGGGTTGCTTGTTGGGCTATATTGCCGATTCCTTTTATTTTGTGGGGATCGGCTCTTTTTCAAAAACGACTGGCTCCGCGCTATGCCGAGGTCAGAGAACGGGCGGGTCTGGTTAGCGCTCGGTTATCGAATAATTTATCGGGCATTGCAACAATTAAAAGTTTTACGGCAGAAGACTATGAAGCCGATCGGGTCCGGGCGGATAGCAATGCATACAAACGTAGCAATAGCGGAGCGATCGCGTTAAGTGCGGCCTTTGTGCCCTTAATTCGATTTGTGATTTTGTTTGGGTTCACTGCAACGTTATTTTTGGGTGGATTGGAAGCCGCATCAGGACGATTGGATGTCGGCATTTATAGCTCCATGATATTCATTATTCAACGATTGCTCTGGCCCTTCACTCGCCTGGGGCAAACTATGGATCAATACCAACGCGCTATGGCCTCGATTAACCGCGTGATGAACCTACTCGATACCCCCATCACGATTCCCACGGGCCACACCCGATTAAACAATCTTCGGGGAGATGTGGAATTTGAGCATGTGACCTTCGCTTATACGGGCCGATCGAACGCTTTGGAACAGTTGTCATTGAAAGTACCCGCAGGGCAGACCATTGGCATTGTCGGATCCACGGGATCGGGGAAAAGCACGTTGGTAAAGCTGTTGCTGCGATTTTATGAAGTGCAGCAGGGCACGATTTTAATAGATGGCATTGATTTGCGAGATTTGGAATTACGCAGCCTGAGACAGAACATCGGTTGGGTGAGTCAAGATGTATTTTTATTTCATGGGAGCGTTGCTGAAAATATTGCCTATGGTTCGTTTCAAGCATCCCGTGAATCGGTAATTGAGGCGGCGATCGCTGCGGAAGCCCATGAATTTATTAAAAAACTTCCCGAAGGTTACGATACTATTGTCGGCGAACGGGGCCAAAAACTTTCCGGCGGCCAACGTCAACGGCTAGCGATCGCCCGCGCTATTTTGAAAGACCCGGCAATTTTGATTTTAGACGAAGCAACATCCGCCGTAGACAACGAGACCGAAGCTGCCATTCAACGATCGCTACGACAAATTACCCAAGACCGCACCACTATTGCGATCGCCCATAGGCTGTCCACCATTCGCCATGCCCACTGCATCTACGTGATCGAAAACGGCAAAATTCAAGAAGCCGGAACCCATGACGAGCTACTGAAGCAATCTGGCCTCTATTCGGCGCTGTGGAGAGTACAGTCGGGAGTCCGAACCGATGAAGTATGGGCTTGAGTGAAAATATGATGTAGGATTGGATGTGCAGGCATTGCATATTTTAACGATTACCACACTAAACCTACACAATTATTTACAGGGTTCCTATGAATATTGATGAAATTAAGGTCAGCCTTAGCAATAGCGATCCCCAAGTGCGGATGCGAGGTCTGACGGCACTTCGAGGGATTGATGCTGAGGTTGCGGCTCCTATTTTACTCAACCAAGTCGATGACTCGGAAATGATTATCCGATCGTTTGTGATGATGGGATTGGGACATAAGCGATCGGACGAGGGGTTTGCTAAGCTTTTGGAAGTGATGGATGAGGACGCTGACCCCAATATTCGAGCCGAAGCTGCTGGAGCGTTGGCAAAATTTGGATCGGTAGCGGTGCCGCATTTGGTTCACCATTTTCATCAAGATCAGCACTGGCTTTCACAAATGACTGTGGTATTGGCCTTGCCAGATCTAAATTGTCCAAAAGAGTTTCTTGAAGTTGCATTAATTGCTAGCAATTCTACTGAAGGCGCAGTCCGATCGACCGCCATCGAACAGTTGCCGATGCTGCTGGATACGCCCTACGCCGAACAGGCTCTGATTGAATTGTTGAATCATGTCGAAGATGAAGACTGGACAGTCAGGCGTAATGTGGCGTTGGCCTTGCGATCGTTTAATGACGATCGTGCAAAAAAAGCAATTCTACAACTTCGTCAAGATAATAACTATCAAGTTCTTGCAGCGACCTTAGAAGGACTCCTATAAAATTTCAAAAACCAGACCGCGCGAATAAATTGCGCTCTAGAAACGAAAGTCTCTCCGGGACTAAGAATCATTGTCAATCTCTGCTTTCTTAGCTGCGGAGATGCTTCCTCTACTAGACCGAAATTTATTCGTGGGTGGTCTATGATATAGACAATTGAATCAATGAATTGTCGATTTTATTTAATCCTTATTTCTAAGTGTTTCCGAGTTCTAGAGAGGATTTCAATTATGATCTGTATCAAATATTAGAAGATTTCCGAATCTCATTTTGAATGATTTCTAGATCAATAAACTGATCGGCATGATTAAGTAACGACTCTTGAATTAAAGACTTTAAACTAACAATTTCCAATTGCAATCCCTGGGTTGATATTTTTTCAGCAACACAACACAGATCATTATTGTGAGTGACTAAAATAATCACCCCAATTTTGTCATTAGCCCTAGCAAATTGCAGCATGTCAATAGCAATCTCAACCCCTAAATTAGCCCGACGACTTCCATCAGAATTAACCGTTAGTTCCTTTTGCAAGACCCGGTAGCCATTGTTTTGCATCCACTTAAGGAAGGAAGCTTGTTTTAGGTTTCCAGGGCTGAATCCGGTATAAAAAATGGCACGAACTAACTCTCGTCCTTTTAGTAGGCAAGGCAACAGCTTTTCATAATCAACCTCCAAACTTAATTGGGTTGCTGCACGAAACAAGCTTCCGCCATCAATCAAAACTACAACACAATTCATCCGATCGTTGGCGATGCCATTTCTACGAATCCGTTCCGACATATCAGTCCTCAGTTCCAAACCAGATGCAACCTCTAGCAAAAAAGGTTACAGAGCATTTATGTCCGACGATCTCAAACTAGAGAGAGTCGTCTATGAATACAGGTTTATTGAAGACAAGTGAACTCGTATAGTGGTCCAAGTTAGTGGGGCGTAAGGAAATCTGTTACCTATAGATTCCTAATAGGGCGAATATTTTTAAGTTAATGCTAGATTTATGATGCCTAATTTTGACATAATTAGCCTTCACTGAAAAGTAATGTTCCCAACTATACATAACTCTTTACAATCAGGAAGTATTGTGGCTTTTAGGAGGTTTTTGGGGATCAAAATAGGTTTGAAACCTAATGTTTATGTGATGCACAACATTGCAATTCTTTACATCAAATCTTAGAAAATTAATGACTAGGTATGGAATATATGACTGAATCCATCGTATTGAATACCACTCAGACGGCAGCACTGGTACTGGGTGCAAATCGGGGAATTGGGCTAGGATTTGTCAAGCGTTTTTTGGCTGATGATGCAGTAAGTTGGGTCTATAGCACCTATCGCGATCGGAACTCAGCTCAGGAACTACTTGCTTTAGCAAAACATGAACCTCGGCTCCGGCTATTAGCGTTGGACATTACCGAAGAGTCTCAAATCGAAGCCTGTCTGCTAGCTGTTGGCCAAGAATTAAGAAAGTCGGGCCGATCGTTGACCCACGTCATTAACTGTGTGGGCATGTTGCATCAAGGCGACTTGCAACCTGAAAAAAGCCTGCGCCAAATTGATGCCGCTAATCTCCTGACCTATTTCCAAATCAATAGCATCGCTTCTATTTTGCTAGCCAAACATTTGGTACCGTTACTGAAGCAGACCGATCGAGCTATTTTTGCCACATTATCAGCGAAAGTCGGTAGCATTAGCGACAACCAATTAGGCGGTTGGTATGGCTATCGTGCCTCTAAAGCAGCCTTAAATATGTTCATGAAAAGCATCGCCCTAGAATATCGCCGTACTTGTAAGGGTACAATTGTTGTTGTTCTTCATCCTGGAACCACTGATACTAGGCTTTCTCAGCCGTTTCAGCGCAATGTTGCCCCGGAGAAATTGTTTTCTGTCGATCGGTGCGTAGAACAACTTTCTGGAGTGATGGCGGGCTTAACTATAGGAGATAGCGGCGAATTTTTCTCTTGGGATGGAACGCGCTTGCCTTGGTAACGTTAAGACAATCAATGGTCTGAAAGATTCACGTTTGGAAAAGATAGGCTATGATTCTATAACTCTTTTCACATGATTAGTTTTTGTCCCATGGTAGCTTCTCCTGAATCAATTGCAGAACGTCGTAAAGTACTGCTTGAGTTGTATCAAGGATTGGACGATCGGGCGAGGAAGCTAATTCAGCTTGCATCAGTCATTTGTGAACCATTACCCCGTGCGACGTTACTATCCTGTGCTGAGCGCATAGGCATTCGAGACACATCAGGCAGGCCATTTTCATCCAAGTCATTTAATGACCAAATGCTACTGGCTCTTATTCACAAAGAGCTATTAGAAACAACAATGATGGGCGTACAGTGTCCTCATTTAATTCGAGAAATTGCCACACGGGATGCCGTTGCTAAAAAGTATTTTTCGGCGATGGTAGAAGCGATGTACCACTACTTACCCGTCACAACAAGATTTAGTGGTGGAACTCGATATTTTAATAGTGAAGGGCGTTTTTTACGGGAAGTTCGGATTGTTTTATATCGTCAAGATCCGGTTTTGGCTTTAGATAAATTATTTGATGAATACTATGCCTACAGTTCAGTTAGACAAGTTCTAACGCCTTCTATTTGTATCGCAGGATTTGCGAATAATCCCTGTGATGCAGAGTGGATGAGGGGTTTGTCGCCGGATTGGTACGATCGGGTACTGAAGGCGGTATTGGAAAATTCAATGCAGGATTTGATTGAAGCGGAAGACGCGATCGAGCTATTGAGACAAGATTGTCTAAAGCCTGAGGTGTCAGATTGGAAACGATTGTTATATTGTCGGCTAATGCTTGCCTGTGGTGAAATTGAAGAAGTCATAATGAACCTGGCTGTTTTTGAAGTATCACCCGAACACAATGGTTATCCTTTAAAAGCAGCAATTGATTTTCTACAAGGACAGCTAGTTCCGGCATTAATTCACTATCGGGCTTGTTTAGCAATACACCGTAAGATTCTCGGAAAACGCAAGATTTTTTTTGATGATGAAATGGGACTACTTTTCATTCTTGCATTGCTTCAAGAAGGAGCCCACGAGTCCTTTAAAGAAGCGCTGGAATATTGTGGAATGGGTCGTAAACAAAAAGGAATTTTTGCAAATACCTATGGAATTCTAGAAGCATTTTTACAATTCAAACAAGGTTCATTAGCTAAAAAAACAATTCTGTTTGCCGCAGATTTAGAATATCCAGATACCCCTTGGGATGTTTTGATTCCATCATTATGTATGTATTGGGCAGATGTCGATGCGGCTCGATCGCGTCTTGTTACCCCGCTTCAAGACTTTATTTCGCGAACTCGAAGTACCGGATACTTATGGTTTGCGATGGAAACGGCAGAACTCCTGGCCAAATTAGATTCAGCGCGGGATTGGTCTCAGGCCGCAGATATTTTACGAGAGGGGACAAGATTTCAGCCAATAGCGCCTATTCTTGATGCTCAAGAAGCCTGGGAACTCTGCCTGAATGCCTTAGCAAATCTTACCCAACCCGCTGTGACCACAGGCTCTAAAAATCAAACTACACGATTAATTTGGACTTTGACAAGTTTAGAAAGTAGTTCCCTGCAACCCCGTGAACAATCGCAAAATGCAAAAGGGGGATGGAATAAAGGTCGTCCGATCGCCTTAAAACGTTTGCAAGCCGCCCCTGCTGAATTTCCCTATTTAACGACTCACGATTTGCAAGTATGCGCTCACATCACAACCAGCTATGCCCAAAATCGCTATAACTACTATGGCAAAGTGGACTATTGTTTTGACGATCGGGTTTTCATCTCATTAGTGGGCCATCCATTAGTATATTGGGAAAGTTCACCTGGAATTACGGTTGAATTGGTCAAGGGATCTCCTGAATTGCGAGTGATTAAGAAAAAGGGCGCAAAATTAGTATTACAATTTGAACCCCAATTGCCCGATGGTGTTGAAGTTGTTCTCAGTAAAGAAACCCCCACCCGCATCAAAGTCATTGAAATCACTCCCGAACATCGGCGCATTAGTGAATTACTCGGTACCAAAAATCGCTTAGAAGTTCCAGAATCCGCCAAAGATAAAGTATTAGCTGCGATCGGGGGTATATCTGGCTTAGTCACGGTGCATTCAGACATTGGCGGGGATATTTCAGATGCGGAAGAAGTCGTTGCATTAATGACCCCTCATGTTCATCTTCTACCCTCAGGTCCCGGATTACGAATGACCATATTATCGTCACCCTTCGGCCAAGGCAGCACCTACTATCGTCCCGGTAGCGGAGGTGAAAACGTGATTGCAGAAGTGGGTGGAAAACGCCTACAAACGACCCGTAAACTCAAGGAAGAAAAGAAGCTAGCAAAGGACGTTGTGAAGGGATGTCCGGCACTTTCGGGCTGGGAAGAGTCTGATGGAGAATGGGTCATTGATACCCCAGAAGCCTCGCTAGAACTGCTGTTAGAATTGCAGGCATTGGGCGATCGGGTGGTTTTGGAATGGCCTCAAGGCGAGAAAATGCGGGTCAAGCAAACAGTTGATCAAAACAATTTTCATATCAAACTCAAAACTCAAAATGAATGGTTTAATCTGAATGGTGAATTGCGACTTCCTGACGGCAGCGTCATTGAGATGCAAGCGCTATTGAAATTGTTGGACCAATCGACTGGACGGTTTGTTTCTTTAGGTGAGGGTCAATTCTTAGCATTAACCCAAGAATTCCGCCGTCGCCTAGAAGAAATGCGGGCCTATTCTGAAAGCCATGCAAAAGGAATTCGATTTAATAAGCTCGCCGCTCTTGCAATGGAAGATTGGATTGAGGGCATGGGAAGCGTGGAAGCGGACAAAGCTTGGAAAGAACAAATGGCCACCATTCAATCTTTGCGAACCTACGAGCCAAAATTACCATCAACCTTACAAGCTGAACTACGCGATTATCAAGTGGAAGGGTTTACTTGGATGTCTCGACTGTCTAAATGGGGCGTAGGGGCATGTTTGGCCGATGATATGGGATTGGGCAAGACATTGCAAACCTTAGCCGTCATGCTGCAACGTGCACCCGATGGACCGATTCTCGCGATCGCCCCCACCTCTGTTTGTATGAACTGGATGAGTGAAGCTCAACGCTTTGCCCCGACGCTAAACACGATTCAATTTGGCGGCGGAAAACGGCAGACTGTTCTCAATGAATTGAATCCTTTTGATTTAGTGGTATGCAGCTATGGATTGCTCCAACAAGAAGAAGTCGCAGATATGTTAGCGAAAGTGCATTGGCAAATGGTTGTTCTAGATGAAGCGCAATCAATTAAAAACTTCGCCACCAAACGATCGCAGGCGGCGATGAATCTACAAGCGGATTTCAAATTGCTGACAACAGGAACGCCCATTGAAAATCATTTGGGTGAACTATGGAACTTGTTTAGATTTATCAATCCCGGCTTACTCGGTTCTTTGGATCATTTCAACCAAACCTATGCAAATGCGATCGAGCGGGGACAAGACAAACAAGTTCGCGATCGGTTGCGTAAACTAATCCAGCCATTCATTTTACGTCGTACTAAAAATCAAGTTCTAACTGAACTACCCTCCCGCACAGAGATCACGTTAGAAGTAGAACTCAGCCAACCAGAAATGGTGTTCTATGAAGCACTCAGACGAGAAGCTATTGCTAAACTTGAAAATAGTGATGCCATGGCGGGGCAAAAGCATTTGCAAGTCCTAGCTGAAATCATGCGAATGCGACGGGCCTGCTGCAATACGCAATTAGTTAAACCCGAAATCGCCCTTCCCAGTGCCAAGCTTCAAATGTTTGGAGAAGTTCTCACGGAGCTTTTAGAAAACAATCATAAAGCATTGGTATTCAGTCAATTTGTAGATCATCTCGCATTCATTCGAGCCTATTTAGAAGAAAATAATATTTCCTATCAATATCTCGATGGCAGCACACCCATGAAAGAACGTAAAAAGCGAGTTGACGCATTTCAGGCTGGGGTTGGTGATGTATTTCTAATCAGTTTGAAAGCGGGCGGTACTGGGCTGAATCTGACAGCGGCAGACTACGTAATTCATATGGATCCTTGGTGGAATCCGGCGGTAGAAGATCAAGCCTCCGATCGTGCTCACCGAATGGGACAAGTGCGTCCGGTGACGATTTATCGAATTGTGGCAAAGAATACAATAGAGGAAAAGATTGTTCAATTGCACCAACAAAAACGAGATCTAGCGGATAGTTTATTAGAAGGTACGGAACTCAGTAGTAAGATTACAACCGATGCATTAATTAGTTTGATTCAGGAACGGTAATTCTTGAGAGGACGTTTAAAATTCCTTTCGTTAGTATCAGAAGACCTGATTCCCCTAAATTCCCCTTCTGAAGGGGGACTAAGATTATGAGGCGGGATTAAGATTATCAAGGGAGACTAAGATTGTGAAGAGAGACTCAAGCGTGAATTCCGGTTTCCCCTTATTAAGGGGGTTAGGGGGATCGGATTTCAATTATCACCTTCAACTTTTCAAATACCCTTTTTAAACTCCCTCTTAAGCCCCTATTGCTACCTAGCAAACAATGCACAAAGTTCAATAGTCTTGATTTGCAACACCGAAGTCTCATCACTGGTCCGTTTAAGTTGATATTCTAATTCCATTAACAATGGCAATGTTTTGCGTAATGCAACCAACGACATCGGAGCAATATCTTTACGTAAAAAGTAGAGTTGCTTTGGATTCTTAATTTCAGCCGCCGCCGCGATCGTACTATCATCTCGCTCACCGGATTCAATCATCAATTTCACCCACAAATACTGTCGAAACTGCCCCACCAAAGTCCGAGCAATCACCGGGCTTGGTTCATTTTGCCGAACTAAATCCGCCAACATATCCAAGGCTTCCGCCGTTTTCCCTTGCCGAATTGCCGCAAAGAGTTTCAAGGTATTTTGACTAGTTGCTGTTACTAAAGGCGCAATAGTTATGGCAGACAACGGCCCGATCGTCCCCAAACTCGCCGCGTACAATCTAATTTTTTCCAACTCACTATGCAATTGACGCGTATTATTCCCAACAGCCTCAACCATATAATCCACCGCCCCACGATCGAGCTTCACCCCAAGCACCCCAGCCACATCACGGACTTGTTGGGCCAATTGATCGGCCTTCCAGGGTGGAATCGGTGAGAATTCTTGAATCTTGGCATATTTTTGTAATAGTTTAGTTGATTTAATTCGTCCATCCGGTTTGCTATCACTCGTAAAAACAAGCGTTGCCGTGTCTGGAATCACTGCCAACGTCCGATCGAGTTCTGCCAACAAATCTTCGCTACACCGTTGACCGATCGTTGTATTGCTCAACAAAATAAACCGCCCACCCATCCCAAACGGCGGAGTCATCGCTTGATTTAGGGCATGAACCACACCATTCGCATAGTCTGGGCCAATTCTGTCTAGATTAAAACTCGCCCAAGATTCATCTAAGGTTTTCGATTGCAAAATTTGGACCGCCCGATCGCGAGCAAACGTATCTTCCCCCCAATAAAAATAAACTGCCATAATCTCTCCTGATTTCGCCTTCTCCCAATGTACCAATGATAGGTACCCACGATCGTAAACCTTTAAACACCGATCGCACTCAGATTTGGATTGAAGAACAGGACTAATACAAAGGCTTTTTGAATTAAGTAACTAGGCTGAATTAAATAACTATACCAAAATTAATTTTAATTTATAATTATCAATTCATTATTTCCCAAGCCGATATCCAAACCCACGAATCGTAATCAAATATTGCGGGTCGCTGGGTTCAAGTTCTAATTTTTCTCGTAACCATCGAATGTGAACATCCACCGTTTTACTTTCACCAATAAAGTCATTTCCCCACACCTTTTCAATCAGATGTTCACGAGACCAAACCCGTTTTGGCGATCGCATAAACACCTCTAGAAGCCGAAACTCCTTTGGCGAAAGCATCACTTCTAACTCGCGAACCATCACCCGACATTGTTGCGGATAAAGCACAAGATCTTCAAATATCAACGGCTGCTCTGTCGGCAATTCCAGATCGCCCGTACTCTCTACACTAATTGGCGGACGACGAAGTAACGCTCGCACTCTTGCCACTAATTCTCGCATCCCAAAGGGTTTAACCAGATAATCATCCGCCCCTACTTCCAAACCCACCACCCGATCGGTTTCGCTACTACGCGCACTTAAAATCAAGATTAAAATATTAATTCCTTCCCGTCGGAGTAATCGACAAATATCTAACCCATTCACACCGGGAAGCATTAAATCCAAAATCAAAAGATCAAAGGGTTGAAGCGTTGAACTATCTGATAAGTTAGTACTTTTAGAATTAGAAGTTAGTAGAGAGAGCGCCGATCGGCCATCCTGCAAAGTTGTTACGTCATATCCTTCTTCGGTCAATGCTAAACAAATGGTGTCTGCAATTAAAACCTCATCATCTACCACTAGAATTCGAGCTAGGTTCGGAAAAAAATCAGTATTAGACGCTTGCGTAGCCATATTCTATCGCTTCAAGAGCCTTGATATACACTAACTTATATAGCATTCATTCTCTGCATTTTTCTCGGTTCTAACCTTAATTTTCCCTTATTAATTACAACTTATCCCAGCCATTACCCGACGTTAACCAAACTTTTTTATCTCATAAATTATCCTATAAATACTCGTGAAATCTACCCGAAATCTACCTGAAATCTTATCTAAGCTATTATTTGAATTCTCTCAAAAAATACATAATGTTCATTTGAATTTGTATAATTCAAAGCTACGCCAATCATTTAAAATCGTCCCATGAACCCCAACACAGTTACTTTTTTCCCGGATAATATAACCATCATAGCCACTCCTGGCGAATCCTTACTCACGGTTGCGACACGCGCAAAGATCAGTATTCCTACCGGATGTATGGTCGGATCTTGCAATGCCTGCGAAGTGGAAATGAATGGCGAAGATGTGCGAGGCTGTATTACGGCTATTCCTGATATTGAAACCGTTACTATTCATTTGTTTAATGATCCCTCTTGGTAGCTCGCCGTGATTGATTTAGCAGCCGTGGTTGATTTAGAACCATCCTCAGACAACGATCGCTATTATATGCGGCGCGCTCTAGACCTCGCCCGCACTGCCATAGGGAACACTGCCCCAAATCCCATGGTCGGCTGCGTTATTGTCAAAGATGGAAAAATTATCGGTGAAGGCTACCATCCAAAAGCAGGCGAACCCCACGCTGAAATTTTTGCATTGCGATCGGCCAACCTATCCCACGAAGCCCAAACGCCTAAAGCCACACCTGGTGCCACACTTTACGTCAATCTCGAACCCTGCAACCACACCGGACTCACACCGCCCTGTTCTGATGCTGTGATTGCTTCGGGAGTTAGCCGAGTTGTTGTCGGCATGGCCGATCCGAATCCCAAAGTAGCGGGCAGTGGCATTGAAAAAATAATAGCCGCAGGAATCGCCGTCACCGTCGGAGTTGAAGAAGATGCCTGTCAAACTCTAAATGAAGCATTTGTTCATCGGATTTTGCATCAACGCCCTTTTGGGATTTTGAAATATGCGATGACGATCGATGGGAAAATCGCTACAACAACAGGCCACAGCGCTTGGATTACCTCACCGGATTCGCGGCATTGGGTCCATGAATTACGATCGCATTGTCAAGCTATCATTATTGGTGGAAATACTGTTCGTAAAGATAATCCAAACCTAACCTGCCACGAAGTCAGCGATCGCATTCCATTGAGGGTTGTGATGAGCCGATCGCTAGATTTACCAACTGTTGCCAATCTGTGGAACTGCGATCAAGCTCCAACGGTTGTTTTCACTCAACCGAACCCTAACTCAGACATTCACAATGCTCTGACGAATCAAGGGGTGGAAATCATTGAACTGGACATATTAACCCCAGATGCTGTGATGAAAACCCTCTACGATCGTGGCCACGCACAAGTTTTGTGGGAATGTGGCGGAACATTAGCAGCCCGAGCATTACAAGATAAATCAGTCCAAAAGCTCTACGCCTTTATCGCGCCGAAAATTATTGGGGGAGTCTCGGCACCCTCACCTATTGGGGATCTAGGATTAACAGAAATGACACAGGCGCTCGAATTGAAAAAACTAGGTCTACAATCAATCGGACCGGATTGGTTACTCGATGCTTACTTATAGGAAACCCCCTAGACCTCATGAGTGAACTCGCACTTCTTAGCCTTCTCGCCGGAAGCTCGGGACTTCAATCCGTTGCGGTGGGTTTATGGCTTCGATCGCAACAACTCCAAGATCAGGCTCTTTTACAAGACGAGGAAGAACAGTTGACACCCTACGACTCTAAAGAAATCATTGCTCCCATGGACGAGAAGGCAATCAGTAAAGAACGAAGAAATAGCGATCCAAGACTTGTCGGTTGGGAATTCAAAATTTTACGATCGGCCCAAGACTCATTTCGGGATCCGTCAGCCTTAAAAAAAGTTCTAGAAGAAGAAGCGATCGCGGGTTGGATATTACTTGAAAAACTCGACGATCGTCGCCTGCGCTTCAAACGCCCGATCGCGATGCGAGAAGTGATTCGGGGAGAACTATTGCCGATCGACCCCTATCGTACAACTTACGGTCAAAACTCACCTTGGACAAAAATCACGATCGCTATCATTGGCGTATTGGTGCTGTTGTTGCCCTCCTATCTAGGCTTTATTCTCATCCAACAGCTTCTCACCAAACCCTCGGAACCCACAATTACCCAGCCCCAATCCCCCAGATAGAAATTCGTTAAGATAATGATTTCTCAGCACATAACTTAACAATCATGCAAATAACTTAACGAATAGTTTACAATTGAAAAGGTATAGTTAAATCAATTGGAAGAAGTCCGTTGACATCTTGCTTCCCATCAACTGTCGGTCAGTTTTGAAAAATACTCATTAGGCTGTCGAGCAAATTATATTAAGCTCGGTAAATTATAAATGGATACAATACAGGCAAATTCGGTTCGAGCGTTCGCCCTACATCCTACTCGTGGAGATCAGGCCAATGCAGCACCCCTCAAACTTGAGCAATCAATGACGCACCAGCACACCTGTCCTTGTTGCTCCTATCCATTGTTGAGACATATTCAATCGGGCGAAGTTAGCTGGAAATGCGATCACTGCTATGTAGATGTTGGGGTCTACGTCCGATCGTAACCCACATCGCACCCTATTCTGTCGCGGCGAAATCAGTCTAAACCACAATCAGTCGTAATTAGTTTACAAGCACTGGAACCTTTTGTTCAGCCATCTCACGAATCAACGGCAACTTGCTATGAACATAATGCGTCATCGCTTGAGACTCACTCACACTCAACGTTTGGTCCTTCGTGAACTGACGCATTAACCATTGTTCCAGACCTGGATCATCCAGACGGACCAACAGACTTGCTTGGCTCGATTCCACCAGAGTCCAGATTTGGCGAAGTCTGAGTGGGTTTATTATGTTGATAGATGTATTTGATGATAATGCAGTCATTGCTCATACCTCTGAGTGGGGCAAAAATTAGAACAGAATGATCAAGGCTGTGAAGTGGAAGCAAACCTTAAGAAAATCTTTTGATTTCCTAAAGATACAGCCTTTTGCACTAGAGAGTCAAAAATCCTTGCGATCGTTACAATCTTTCGAAATCTTTCGGAACACTTTATATTTCGATACAAAACCCGATGAGTAAATGCAAGCAATCCCATGCATCGGGTTTTGGTTTAGGGCTGGATTGGTTACTTACGCTTGCGGCGTAAAATCCATAGAAACGCCATTCATGCAATAGCGTAATCCCGTAGGTTTTGGTCCATCATTAAAAACATGACCCAAATGTCCGCCACATTTCGCACAATGTACTTCCGTGCGGCTCATGAACAATGTGCGATCGACGGTAGTTTCGACGGCACCTTCGATCGGCAGAAAGAAGCTAGGCCAACCTGTGCCGCTGTTGAATTTGGTATCTGCTAAGAACAACGGTGTACCACATCCTGCACAAGAATAGGTTCCCTCATCATAGACCTTATCGAGCGGGCTAGTTCCAGCACGTTCGGTGCCATGCTTACGTAGGACTTTAAAGGCTTCTGGAGAAAGCTCTGTGTGCCACTCTGCATCTGTTTTTTGGATGGGGAATTCGTTGTTTTGCGCTGCCATGGAAATACCTCAGAGGTAGAGTTAACTAGAAGATTAAGTGTAACTAGAAGGTAAGTTCGATCGTTCTCAATAAAAGCATCAGGGTTGACACTTTCTCTATTTTGCACGATTAGACTCGATTTTATCTAGGGTTAAGCAGTGGCGATAACCGGATGGAAGTAAAACGCGAGCGCTAAAACAACATAGGCCGCCAGTAACAATATGCCCTCTAACCAATTGGATTTACCATCAGAACTAATGGAGTTGGTAATCAACACTGCCACCATCACCGCCACTAGTTCAAAAGGATTGAAATCCAAGTCCATCGGTTGACCAATCAACCAGCCCACAATCACCAACATCGGAGCGACAAACAGTGCAATCTGTAGGCTAGATCCCACCGCCACCGAAACCGACAAATCCATCTTGTCCTTCATCGCCACCGTCACCGCTGTCGCATGTTCTGCCGCATTTCCCACAATAGGCAACAAAATTACGCCCGTAAATAGTGGCGTTAGTCCTAATAGCGCTGTCGCCTCTTCCAGACTGCCGACCAAAAGCTCGGATTCGATCGCTACCCCAATGGTGCAAGCAAACAACACCCCAATCCAAAGTTTCAAATTAGGTTGATGGGCTTCTTCTTCTCCACCTAGATTTGCCTCAGCCATTTCGATCGAATCATCACCCGCCGTTCCGACATCATATAAGTAGGTATGAGTCTTCATGGAAAACAGAAGCGTCAAGCCATACACCACAATCAACACCACCGCCACCGCCACCGAAAGCGTCTGAATGGTAGATTCACTAATTCCTGTCGAGGTGTAATTAACCGCCGTCGGCAACAACATCGCAATCACCGCCAAATTCATCGATGAAGCATTCACCCGCGCCACTACAGGCTGAAACGACTGTTCTTTATAACGCAGACCGCCGAGCAACATCGACAACCCCATCACCAACAGCAGATTGCCAATAATGGAGCCTGTCAAGCTCGCCTTCACGACATCAACCAGCCCCGCGTTCAGCGCGACAACCGCAATAATCAACTCCGTCGCATTTCCAAACGTGGCATTGAGCAATCCGCCCAAAGTTGGACCAGAAACAACAGCAATTTCTTCTGTCGCCGTGCCCATCCAAGCCGCCAAGGGCAAGATAGCTGCCGCAGCCGTCAGAAAGATCACAAGCGAACCCCAATGGAGAACAGTGGCCGCGATCGAAATGGGGATAAAGACCAGTAGGCCCAGAAAGACGATGTTTTTAATTGACATAGAAAAGTAATACGTGACAGGTTGACTGAAATAAATCTAACTGAGATAAATTTTATTTGCTTATTTTTAAACTGATTCAACATCCATAGCAACTTGCAGATCTGATTTAACTTTTATTCTCAGCGATCGTAATAGCAACGTTAGGGATTATCGGAAAACTGGGGATCGCTCTAAATTTTTGCCCATTTTTTGCGCCATGTTGGGTAGATCTAGGAGGGGATCTTTGCTAAAATTTTTAAATGTAAGTCAAAGTTGGCTTAATTTATGTATTTTTGCGTAATCCTTTTTTAAGTCGATCGTTCTTGCGAATTAAATCTTCTAATTTAATTTGTCCCACTATTTCTATAAAAAAGGCAGTATGAATACATAAGCGTGACGGGCGATCCCAGGCAATGTTTAGGTATCCGTCAACCTTATAAATCTCTTATTCTGAGGCAACCATCATGCAATCTATCCGACAAGCCACCCAGCGTAAATACACTCAACTCGTTAACTGGCTCCATGGCGATAACGATCGTCTTCAGAAAATGTTGACGACCGTACAAGAAAGTAATCCAGGCCAGGACAATGCTTGGTGCATTGATAAACTCTGGGCCGATGAAAGTGCTTGGCGCGCTTAAGGTTAGTAAACAGACTCGCAAAACCGATCGATTCAAATCCATAATTTACCACTCTTCAGGATTAATTTAGTGTCAGATTCTTCCGTCAGCCTCCTCCGCGCCTCCTCCTATGTCCTTGACGATCTGCGTCAATCTGTAGCCGCGTTGCTTGAACCGTTGGGTGGGATGTCGGCCTTTGTGAAACCGGGCGATCGGGTTCTTTTGAAGCCAAATTTGCTCACGGGAGCAAGGCCAACCAAAGAATGCGTGACCCGTCCAGAACTTGTCTATTGTGTAGCTGAATTGGTGATTGCGGCGGGCGGAAAGCCATTTCTCGGGGATGGTCCGGCGTTTGGCAGTGCCCATGGGGTAGCTCAGGCGAATGGATATTTACCGTTGATGAATGAGTTAAACGTGCCGATCGTTGAATTTAAGGGTGCACGCTACGAAACCATTAGCGAGGAGTTTGATCATCTTTTGTTATCGAAAGAAGTCATGGAAGCGGACGTGGTGATTAACTTGCCTAAGGTGAAATCCCACGTTCAGCTCACTTTAACTATGGGAGTTAAGAATTTATTTGGCTGTGTGCCGGGGAAAATGAAGGCGTGGTGGCATATGGAAGCGGGTAAGGATGAAGCCCGGTTTGGCCAAATGCTAGTGGAGACGGCTCGGACAATTTCACCGAATTTGACAATTTTAGATGGAATTATTGGGCATGAAGGAAGTGGGCCGAGTAATGGTGAACCTCGCGAATTAGGGATTTTGGCGGCATCAAGTAATGTATTTGCATTAGACCGATCGATCGTAGATCTGTTACAAGTTGCACCGGAGCGAGTATTGACCATAGCAGCGGCTCGTAAATTAGGGCTTTGTCCTGAACTTGAAGAGATTGAGTTTCCGCTTTTGACTCCAACAGAATTAAGATTTGACGGCTGGAAGTTGCCCGAGAAGATGATGGCAATAGATTTTGGTGCGCCGCGTGTGTTGCGATCGACCTTTAAGCATTTGTATATTCGATTTATTAAGGAGCCGATGGCAGCGTATTCGAGATAGATTTTTCTAAGCAAACCTGGGAACATGTAATTGATTCATAAATAAATACGTATTTTATTGGAGAGATTGGCTTAATACCACCGGGTCGAAATAGAATAGAAAAACAGAATTTACTTAACCTCTCTCATCACCTATTTTCCTATGCCACGTTCTCAGCGCAACGATAATTTTATCGATAAAAGCTTTACGGTGATGGCGGACATCATTTTGAAGGTGTTTCCAGCTAGTAAGCGTGAAAAAGAAGCCTTTGCCTATTACCGCGATGGCATGTCGGCACAGGCAGATGGTGAGTATGCAGAAGCGCTAGATAACTATGCAGAAGCACTAAAACTAGAGGATGACTCGAACGATCGGGGTTACATTCTTTACAATATTGGCTTGATTAAGGCGAGTAATGGCGACCATGACGAGGCGCTAGGATACTATAATCAGGCGCTGGAGATTAATCCTCGGATGCCTCAGGCGTTGAACAATGTGGCGGTGATCTATCACTACCAAGGCGAACAGGCAATAGAGGACGGCGAGAATGAGGTGGGTGAGAACCTATTTGATCAGGCGGCGGAATATTGGAAGCGAGCGATTTTGTTGGCACCTAATAATTACATTGAGGCGCAGAATTGGTTGAAGACGACGGGCCGATCGACGATGGATGTCTATTTCTAATTCTTTTTGCTTGTCAACATTTTTTCTAAGCTATGCGATCGACTCGACGTAATTTTTTTCTCATGGGCGGAATTGGAGCTTGGTTAATGGGCCGATCGCAGTTAGCATCGGCTCAAGGCTTGACGAGCCGATCGGTGATACCCCGGTTTCAACGCCCGACCCATTTGGGGACGACGTTTAGTCCATTGCAATGTTATTACTTGGGCGTGGATTATAAGGCGGCGTTTCGGGAAATTTGTCAGTTGGGTCTGACTCGAATTCGATTGGGGGCATATTGGAATGAGATTGAACGATCGCCGGGGCAGTTTGATTTTTCCCAGTTGGATTGGTTACTAGACGAAGCCCATCGCAATAATATTACGGTGGCGGTGGCGGTGGGGATGAAGGTGCCTCGATGGCCGGAATTTCATTTTCCAGGCTGGGTGAGCGATCGGTATGACACGAAGTCGGGGGAAATTGCCTTAGACCTGCGTAGTCCGGCGGTGGCACAGTTGTCGTTGAAGTTTGTGGATGCGGTGGCGCAGCATTGTCGGTATGCACCTGCGGTTCAGTATTGGCAGATTGAAAATGAGCCGTTTACGCGATTGGAGATTGCAGGCGGGCGTTTTTTGAGTGCGGATTTTGTGCGGAGTGAGGTGGCGCTGGTCCGATCGAGTCTGTGGCGATCGCAGAAAATATTGCTTACCAATGCGATTCATTTGCCAAGCCCGAAGCTAGCGGAGGATTTGCCTGCGTTTCA
>JANXNM010000094.1 GCA_025354065.1 Synechococcales cyanobacterium 340R_concoct_173_sub
CTTCGTGTCCCAAGAACTGCGAGCAGCGGAAGACCCAGAATTTGAGACGTTCTACACGAAGAACATTCTTCTGAACGAAGGCATCCGGGCTTGGATGGCGACTCAAGATCAACCCCACGAGAAGTTTATTTTCCCAGAGGAAGTACTGCCTCGTGGTAATGCTCTCTAAGCTAGATTTTTGGATCTTAGAGCTTATTTAAAAAAGCAGGCGTAACTCAATGGGGCTATGCCTGCTTTTCACTTTAAGGCCTGTACTAGTTTGTGTACTTAGCGTTATAAATAATATTTAGTTTGGGGTCGCTTGTAACAGTCGCTCACAAGGACTGCCACCAGAAGCTAAAAAACTGTGCTAGCTTGGGTAATAGAGGACTTGTTCCTCATGCCTTACAGATTTAAGCCTAGTGCTTAAATATTGTTTGTGATTAAACGTCGTTTAGCAAATCGCGGAGGTGCTTATGCAAGATAGTCATAAATTCTTGGGTCTTCAGTTTGGTATTGTCCGGCTGTGCGCCGGGGCTGTTCTTTAAGCTAGCCCTTTGAGTCCCTCTATTTGGTAGCTTGACCTAGTTTGGAGTTCCTCCCGGCAGTCAAGGTTCCATCTGAGGACCCGCTAGACCGCTCCCGATCGTTACTCTTCTGATGGAAGACGACGATCGGGAGCGGATAGTTTTTTAGGGGTGCTTTTCAGGGACAACCTTAGAAGTGTGTCTTTCCTGTGAAAATGATATGACACTCCTATATATCAATTGTGTTGCTTAGCCAAAGTGAAACAACTGTATGAGGCGCGAAAGAAGCTTTCAGTAGGCGATTTAGGCCGTCAACGATCCGACAATATAAGGAAATATTTAAAAATAGTGTCACAGTCACTAGATTGAATTCGAGGTTGGGGCGCTTAATATAGGTAAGTACGAAATTTAAGTTTATGAATTAGACAGTACTAATCGATTTGATCGGTACTTCTATCGCTAAACTGTGATTTGGTATACACTTTAATTGTATTTTACAGGACACTATCTCATAGTGTGTTGTAGACGTGAGGAGAATTTAAGCATCATGATGAATATTCGTTTTACTTCTTTGCTGGTCAGCCCTGCTGTTTTGGGCGCGATCGTTTTGGGTGCTACTTCGGCTAAGGCTGAAATGACTTCCGTTGATACTTTGACTCAAGTCAGTCAGTACAACCAAGAAGGCAAGTCTGCTCAATCCGCTGTGACCTCTGTGTCTCAGTTGTCTGATGTCAAGCCTACTGACTGGGCATTCCAAGCACTTCAATCTTTGGTTGAGCGCTACGGCTGTATCGCTGGTTATCCTGACAAGACCTACCGTGGAAACCGCGCGATGACTCGTTATGAGTTCGCAGCTGGTCTCAACTCTTGTATGGATCGCGTCAACGATTTGATCGCCGCGTCCACTGCTGACATGGTGAAGAAGCAAGATCTCGCAACCCTTCGTAAGCTCCAAGAACAGTTTGCTGCTGAACTTGCAACCCTTCGTGGTCGCGTTGACTCATTAGAAGCGAAGACTGCACTTCTTGAGAAGCAACAGTTCTCCACGACAACTAAGCTCGCTGGTGAAGTAATCTTCGCAATTACTCAAGAGTTTAATCGCAACGGTAACCCTAAGAATCAGGTCGCATTTCAAGATCGCGTCCGTTTGACCCTTAACACTAGTTTCACTGGTAAAGACTTGTTGGTCACACGTCTAGCTGCTGGTAATTCTCGTCGTTTTGATGTTGGTAATCTTGGTGAGGGCTTGCAAGCAAGTCAATTTGGTGCAGTTGGTGGTAGCAATAGCGTCTCCGTTGATTGGTTAGCTTACTACGCTAGCCTGAGCGACAAGCTTAAAGTTTACATTCCTGCCACTGGTGGTTTGCACTACGACTACGCCCCTACGATGAGTCCTGCTCTCGATACTGGCGACTCCGGTAGCTCCACGTTATCCGTTTTCGGTCAGCGTAACCCTATCTACTCTATGGGTGGCGGTGCTGGTCTTGGTTTGAACTACAACTTGGGTGGTGGGCTACAGCTAAGCGGCGGCTATTTGGCTGGTCAACCAAATGATCCAGCTGCTGGGAAGGGTTTGTTTAATGGTGATAATAGCTTCTTGGCTCAAGTTAGCTATGCTCCGGCTAAGTCTCCATTCCAGATTGGTGCAACCTATGTAAATTCGTACCGTAAAGGCGGTGCTATCTTTGATAGTGGTACTGGTACTTCTTATATCGGCTCTGTAAATGCGAATGCAGCAGGTGTGGGTCTTGGTAACTTCGGTACTGGTACTTCTGGTGGGGTTAAAGCTGATGGTTATGGTGTTTCTGCTTCCTTTAGCTTAAGCCCTCAGTTGGTCCTGAACGCTTTTGGAACCTATGCTAAGCTAGACAACTTTACAAACCAAGCTGATGTCTGGACTTATGGTGTTGGTGTCGCATTGCCTGACTTTGGCAAGAAAGGTAACTTGTTAGGATTTGTGGCTGGTGCTGAGCCTTATATCTCTGGCAGTAATCTTCCTGGTGTTTCAACCACTATTCCTTACCACTTTGAAGGGTTCTATAAGTACCAAATCAACGATCGGATTTCCGTTACTCCTGGCGTTATCTGGATTACTAATCCTGGCCAACAGGGTGGTAATAGTGCCATTATCGGTACTGTCCGAACAACCTTCACGTTCTAAATTTTCTTGTGTTGGGCAATAGATTTATAGATTGAGATAACGAGCATCTTCGCTAATGAAGGTGCTCGTTTTTTATGGGAAAGTTGGTCAGTGTCGAATGCAAAATTGGAGAATCTCCAA
>JANXNM010000105.1 GCA_025354065.1 Synechococcales cyanobacterium 340R_concoct_173_sub
ACCAGAGATGATGTTGTTTCCGTACATCAAGGAACCAGCAACTGGTTCGCGGATGCCGTCGATGTCAACAGGAGGAGCTGCTACGAAAGCGATCAAGTAGCAAATGGTTGCAGAAAGCAAGGTTGGGATCATCAGAACGCCAAACCAGCCTACATAGAGGCGATTGTCGGTGGAGGTGACCCAGTTGCAAAACTGGTCCCACAGGCTCGCGGATTCGCGGCGTTGTAAGGTAGTTGTCATGGTGATTTATTGCGGTTTTTGTATTTATGAGAGCGGTTTTACTGCTCTTGGTATTACTATAACCCCTACTGCCTGAATTGTAAAGACATTTAATATTGTTGTTACACTCGCCCAGACTTACTCTCAGCGGCTTAGACTAAATTCCCGCCAAAAAAATCGTTACAATCAACCCAGTTCGCCCAGTCTTGTAACATTGCTTAATAATTACTGAATCCCTTATGAATCAAGAGCTTTAGCCCTAATCGTCATCAAAATGGTCTAGGTGTAAAATGAGATGGTCGAAATAAGGACCGATCGCAGGTTTATCAGATTTGCTTAATCGGTTAAGGCTAGCGGTTTTCATCTCTTTTAAGCCTTGGCTCATAGCCGCGATTGGAACCTGCAATTCCCCGTATAGCGCTTCCATATAGTGCATCCCGAGTTGGCTGATGTAATCCCGTTTTCCGCCTGCGATGCCATAGGTAACACATCGTAAAAAATGCCAGAAATCACGCCAACAAGCATCCGCGCGCATTTGAGGATAAAGGCGACCACCAGGTTCGAGAATTCCTGGAAACTGTGGCAAAAGCTGAACCCGTGCCTCATCCACAATTTCCGCCGACTGATCTCGCAGGAGACGGGCGATCGTCACATGACTGGTCATTTTGGGGGCGAGCTGCGTAATGCTTTCAAAATCCTCATCGGTTAGATAACGCCGATCGTCGTCAGCCTTCTGGAAGAGAGCGATCGACTCAGGTGGATGAGATGGCCGCCAGCTTGAAAAATCAACGATGCGCGCTTTTTTAATGAGGTCTTTTACGTGTTCGCTCAGTTCCATAGCTATCTCCACCGATTTCCCGTTAATTCCTCCTTATATTGGACTGCTTATTGGACCGCTTATTAGGCGGCAAGTTTTACTTGCTTAAACCGACAAAGTGATGAATGTAGGGCTAACGCTTTTTTGACGGGGACAATTCCTTGTTTGAGATAGACCGCGTAGGCAGGCGATCGGAGGAGGATCCACAGGGAATAATGGTCTGCGGTTACAGTGATGACGCAGGGGATTTTTTGTTCTGAGAACATACGAGCAATTTCATCAAGCTCTTGCCGTTGGGGCATCGCAGCCGTTTCGACTTTGCCGTACATCTTTCCATCAACATACAGGCCATCGCGCATTTCGCCATTGTTATAAAACTGGAACAAGCTTTCCGCTGTCTCTGGAATAATCGACGGCATGAAGGTGTCATCTACCCCAAACCGGATTCCTAAAATATGAAAAATGCGGCGGCGTAATTCAACTTGACCTTGGAGGTTGGCCGATCGCTTCTCACTGGCTTTTTGATACAAGACCGTCAGCATCTCCAAATCGTGGAATTTAGAGGTTGCGATAAATTTTTTGGGGTAAAGCTTTAAGAGAAGTAGATCCAAATTAACCGTCTCTGAAACTCTCAACGAGTGGGCCTGAATGTCAGTCAGACTTTCTACGTGCTCGTGGAGCATTCGCCGAATGGTGTAATTCGTAAAAGGCGATAGACAGATGGACATAGGACAACGATCTCTTATACGTAGTTTGTTGTGTGCCTAAAAACTGACCTTATGGAAAACCTTACGGAGAAAAGAGGTAAAAATTGTGATCCCGATGACATAAATCTAATGCCCGACCGACTTAACTTAGTGGATCCGTAAGCTTTATTTACAATGTTTACGATTAGCAAACTTAAGTTACTTTAATTTCGATCGTCTTTAGGTACAAATCTGGGTAGAAAAATTCCTGGATAGGCCTGTTTTGATCCAAAACCCACTTTTTGAATCGATCGGTGGTGATCTCGGTGGAGGTAAATCCGGTTTGAGGGGTCTCAGATAGGCCTGAATTCTGGGTGTATTGATCCCCTGCTTCAGAGTATAGAGACGACTGGATCGATACTAGGGGCGTTTCACCGTTTGGTAAGTTAGAAACGTTATGGGATAAGCGTTCTAGGCGGTATTCCTGCCTGCGTTGAAGGATGCTGGATACGATCGCGAAGTGTTCATCGTCCAAGGAATAAACGGGTTCTTGAGATCCTCGTTTCCCTCGATGCCTTGATTTTGTTTTGAGTCCGAGTTGCGAGAGGAACTGAGAGAGGATCCAGTTATTGTTGGAATCTTCTTTAATGGTGAAGTTGAGACAGAGCTTGATGTCTTTTCGGCAAGAACGAGCGAGCGTAGCAAAGTCTTCTAAGCTGCTGCTGGTCCATTCTGTATTGACATTTAGGTAGGCCGTTAGCCCCAGTTTTGCCCTGGCCGCTCGTTTCAGATCGTGACAACTTAAGTCCCAAGGGGTAAGCAGTGCGCCCCATTGAAGCTGAGAATCGAGTTCGGCCCGATCGCGGGCAATAGACACTTCGCATCCGTAGAGCAGGGCTTCGAGTTGTTGAATTTGTGCCCCATATTTTCCGTGGAAGATCACTTCATCTAGGCTGATGTCCGATTTACAGAAGAAGGCTTGGACCCGGTATTTATCGATCGCTTGAAGATCGTCTTGAGAGCAATTTTCTTTGTAGGTCAGGGCGTGGAGTTCTGCGCTGGTGAGCGATCGGGCTTGGGCGATGGCTTGGGCTTCTGAGTGTTTTATTTTTTTGCTGAGATCTCGCATGGCTTGGGCAAATTCTTCGGTGTGGTTTTGAGGGATCACTTCGGTGATTGTGCTGCCTTCCTGTTTCAGTCTGGCTTTCAGGGTTTCGCTGAAGGCGGCGTGAGAGGCATTATCCATGGCTAGAAGTTCGCAGTAGAAATCCACGCTGGGTTCGGAATGGCTCAAATCATCTTCTGAATCACGGGGATTGAGTTTGAATCCGAGTTGCGATCGTAGGAGTTGGGCGGCAGTGAAGCTCCGACGGCGAAGCGATCGCTGAATCACGCGGGGATTTTGGCTTGGGCTAATGACGTTGTAATTTTGGCCATGGATAGCGGCCCAGATGATGCGGGGAACCTTGCTACGAACGCGGTTGAGGGCTTGGGCTGCATCGCTGTCGGTGAGGATTCCTTTAAAGATTCCATAGACCCTGTTGAAGTGGTCCACTTCAATACTGACTCCGGTGCCGAGGCTTGGGGTGGCGATTACCCAGTCATAACGATGGACGTGAAGATTGGGATTGGTAATGAAGGCGCGTTGTTCAGGTTCGCCGGAGGTGTCGCTATTAATTAGCAGCCCGATTTTATGGGGGAATAATGTAATAAGTTTTGTTGCGAGTTTGGTGGATCCAGCACGACTATCGATCGCAACGAATAATTTTTCACCAGATTCTATATCTTCAGTTAGGCGTTGGTAGGCATCGTCAATTTTGCGAGTTTCTAGGAAAATGGCCTCGAAACTTTCACCGATATATTCGTTCAGAACTAGCACGGGCGGCTGATCCCCGTCCGATCGCCACTGGTGAACGTAGTTGATCCCCGCATCACAAGCGTCCGCGTCCGCCAGAATGACCAGTCTTGCGCTGGCGATTAGGTGGCTCAGATGTTCGATCAGTGCGCCCCGGTTGCCGTTCTTGGCGCAGGTTTCACCTAGAAATAGATGGCGCAAAACTTGCATAAATTCGTCAATGACGAGGATTCCGCCGCTGACATCTTCGGGGCGGATGCTGAGGATGCTGTCGATGCAAAGGCCCAAGCGCAAGGTGTAACCGTCAGGCCCGAAGAATCGCCCCTGTACCTTGTCTAAGTCGTTTTTGAAGTTGAGATTCCATCGATCGCAGATGTTGCGCTGTAGGGCGATTCTGTGGCCCAGAGAGACGACTTTAGGCTCATCTCTCAAAAGTTCGGCGAGGAGATTTGTTTTTCCGGTGCCTTTGCCAGAAGCCAAGACAATCAAGCCACGATCGGGCAAGTCTTGTAGCTGGGATCGCTTGATTTCTGGGGTATTGAGCTGGATGGTAGGGGCGATCGTGAGGCGGTCTTTTTGTTGAGTGGTGTAGATCCAGGCTTGGAGAGGTAATGCGGTGTTATAGGCTCTGTGGAGTGCTTCAGTGCCTTCTGACGCTACTAGGTCATCGATTCCCTTAGAATCCCCTGTCCACTCCATGACAGACACCTTTACGCCCCTGTTTTCGAGGAGTTGGCCAAGGTTTCGGGTTGCGGTGTGGACGTTTTGGCGGGTGGTTAGTTTGGTGTCGTTGTCGAAGCAGATTTTGAGGGTGCGGCCTGGTGTGGCAATGCACTCTAGCTCTGGGAGCAAGGCTCTGTCTGTGGTTTGGCCGATGGCGCTGGTCACGGTTGAGTAGCCGCCGTAGATGCCGGGAAGGGCGATCGCGGGGTACCCATGGCTGAGCAAGCACGCTGCTTTTTTGGCTCCTTCGGTGAGGATGATGGGTAGGGTTGGATTTTCTGAAACCCAGCGCCAGAAGTCGTTTGAGTCAGGGGCTGCGGTGTTGTTGTGATGGGCGATCGAGTGTGCGATCGGGGCTGAAACTTGAAGGAAAAAGGCGCGGCGGTTGGTTTTGTACGGGTGTTCGTACTTGATGGTTTTTTGTTTTTCTTTAGCGACGCGGGGACGATCGGGTTTAAAGCAACCCCACATCATTGGATTCCAATTGTCGAGTGGATCCAGGCCATTGCACCACCAACCGCCGTCTTGAGTGTGGGTGAAGAGCCGGATTGTGGCGGTATTTAGGCGACCGGAGGCGTTACGATCGAGTTTTTTTGAGTAGCAGAGGTAGTCGTAGGGCGTGTCTTGGTCGAGGCTGACGACGTTTAAACGGATCAACTCTGGATCAACTTGACTACTGATCCAATCGTCCCAGTGGCTCAGATTTATGATTTTGCCAGAATTGTTTTTCTCAAACTGTTGGAAGGCTTGTTGAGACTGGGTTTGAGTGCGATGAGAAGTTGAGTAATCCATGAGAATCAGGTCGCTTGTAAGGGTTTGCGCTGTTCTCAGGGAGATATTTTTCGGCTTTTTAGACTGAATCTTGACAATCGGCTTGCAAGCTGAGTCGAAGTTTGTCTAGAATGACCCTAATAACTAGAAGAACTAGGAAATCCAGTCGGGAAATTCTTGTTTTTGCCGAGATCGAAAGGTCTCTTTAGTTGGAAAGCAGCAATACGGTTACTCGTTTGTTGGTTTGTTCGTATCACTTTATGTTTGCGACTCTTGCTTGGTCTTCTACAACGTGAGAAAGAGCGTAAATATGTGTACTCGGTAGCTTCGGCTCCAAAAGATACTTATTGAATCCCTGACTGTTGTTAGCAGTTGGGGTTTCAATGTATTTAGGGCTTGTCTGACCGAGTGTAATACAAAAAACTTAGCGGATCCGTATCCCTGTCTATCACAGAGTTTTCGTCGTATCTCTCTGAAATTAACGATCGTAATTTAACCACGATCGCGGTACCATTTGATCGAGTTTGGTTGACTTCTTTGAGATGTTTGTTGTGTTTTGATTTGAAACTAGATCATGCGATCTATAAATCAGAGCAAAACATTACTTTCGTTTAGCATCTCGCTGAGTTTCAATTCCAACTTTCTAAAGTTTATATTGTATGAATAATCGCGCTAGTTCTCTAATCTGATCTAGCGCCGTTTTAATTATTTAAAATCGATCGTTTTATTGATTTAAAATTTGATAAGTAACCGCTCTTCCCTTACTGTGTGGTCAGTCTAGGTCTAGAACTGAACTAGATTCTATAACTTGAATTGGACTAAGTTTTAGTCTTTTTGATTGTATTGTTTCATCTTTTTTGACCAGTTCAAAGGTCACTTTGATATCGAATCTTTTGCAGTATGTCGCGATCGTATTTAGGTTGAAGTCCGCTGGCCCGTAGAGGTGTAGGCGTTTGATGTGGTTTGGATACGCGTCACTTTTTGGCATCAAGTGTCCGAAGGCATCTTTCCACAGGTGAATGGCTTTGACTTCAATGATTTCGGTTTCGGTTAGAAGATCGACAGGACCGGACGGTGTGGGGGCTTCAGTTTTGCCGCCGAGTTGAGCTTGTAAACGATCGCGGACAATGCGTTCGGGTTGGTTGCGGCGTTGGACTTTGCACCAGTCGGGCAGGAGTTGAAAGGGTTCGAGTTTTGCGATCGCGGTGTTGTAAGCGCTGCGCGAAAGGCTGGCCCCGGTTAGAGTTTCGTCTATTGTTGGTGTGAATCGACCGCGAATTGCTTTTTGAAAATAGAGGTAGAGGCGAAGGGCGGACGCGTCAAATTTGCTGAATAGGAGAATGTCTAGAGTTTTAGAATCAATCACGATTCCGTTGCGTGGGGTGGGGTTGCCGTGCCACTGCGTAATCTCCTGAATCCAAGCCGTCATTCCTTTTGCTGAAAACTTTCGGATTGCAAATGCTGCCTCTTGTGTTCGATTCTTAGAGTCGAAAGCATAGTATTCAATTACCGCTGCACATGCTTCAGCACTAACGATTTTGATGTTTGTTATGTGACCACTTCCAATAGACTCTTGTCTCTTTGGTTGTAACCAAACTTTCGAGCCTGGACTGAGTTTGAGGTCAATTTTTTCGAGGTCGCTTGTGGTCCTTGTACGGAGTAATTTATTGACACCTTGCTGAGAAACTCCACAAAGACGAGCCAATCCTGACTCCGACATTCCCGATTCTCCAGTGTCGTCAATGGTGAAAAATTCAATGCCATCTACGATCACGCGAGTGATGTTACGTGTGCTATTCATTTTTTAGCTTTTGCCTTTGGTTTTTAAAGGTTTTTGGTCAGCCGATCGGAATTGTTGTCTGCAAGTTCGATCGGCGCTTTGATTTATTAAACGTGATTTTGGGATTGAAAGCTTCTTTTTATGAGCGGCTCGATCTCCCTTAAAAAGGGGAACCGGAATTTGAATTAAGAATTGCGACTCAAGAATTTGAGATTAACTCCAACTCATAGTCCCCCTTTTTAAGGGGGATTTAGGGGGATCGAGATTATACCCAATACACTAATAACCTACTGACTAGACAACGGGGCGTCGATCGCTTTAATCAACCGATCGCGAGTCTCTTCCAAATGCGCCACGGTATACAAATCATTTGAATCAGCCTTTTTCATAGCCCGAGTCAACACATCTCGCAATTGCCGCATTTCATAACGCACCACGGTCTGGGCATCATCTGGCGCATTATATTGTCGCAACGCGATCGCAATCAACAAATTCATATGCTGACGTTGTAGTCCTCGTCGCATCGGTGAAATTTTAAACCCATCTTGTGGCGTAATCACTTCACTCCAAATACTCGACTGCATAGTATCCATCAATTCAGGAATAGTTAGGGTTTGAGATGGATTTTTCAATTCACCTTCGCGCATTCTAGACAGACGATCGTAATTGGTCAATTGAACCATCGTAACGGTTTGCAAAAGGAGCAACTGATCGAGTATGGGATAATCGAGCTTCGACATCGCGGGCATAACTCCCCAATGACTCCAGCGCGAGGGCGCAAGTTTATTCAATAGTTCTGGTGCAAACTGGAATGCTTTTTCATCAAAGACATTTCGACGAATCAGATCTA
>JANXNM010000107.1 GCA_025354065.1 Synechococcales cyanobacterium 340R_concoct_173_sub
CAAGAATTTCGAGATTTACTGCAAGAATTCAATCTCGGTATGGGAATTGATGCCGCCTTTATTTGCGGGAAAGCTAGACTTCAGGAGCATCTTCAAAATCCGTCTAGGTCAATTCAAGAACAACTTTGGGTAATATTGGAAGAAGATTTTAATGTACAAAATACAGATGAACCCAGACCATTACGGTGTGGGGTGAAAGCGATCGTTCAGAGGTTACTGACTTCAGAAGATTGGCGATCGATCGCTTCAGCGGCAGGGGATGCCATCAGGGATGAATTGATGGAACAAGCTCAATCGATAAGAGTGGCTTAGGTGAAATACTCCCAAAAAAGAACACCATCCTTCACCGAGGATCGATGCTTGATGCAGACTCCGATCGTCACTCTCTCAAAACCAAAGCCCCGATGATTCTCGCAACGATCGCCAAGCCCCACCCGATACAATGAAATGGTCCAAACAATTCAGGTCTAGAATCTTGGCTCCTTGAAGGATATTACGGGTCAATTCCAAATCCTCAGAACTAGGACCGATCGCTCCACTGGGATGATTATGTCCCACAATAAAACTATAGCCATTCAACCGGAGAACGATTTCAAATATTTCACGAGGACTAATTTCAACACAGGTCAATCCACCTTTAGTCAAAACTTGTGTTCCCAGAATCTGGTTCTTGACATCCAGGACCAAAATAGCAAACTGTTGTACATTACTCCAGCCGATCGTATTACAAAGAAATTGAGCCGCGATCGGGAGTTCAGTAAAAGCAGGAAAAGTAGATTGAGCCTGTGCATAAAGCTGATGACCAAACGCGATCGTATTCTTCAGGGCTTTCGCTTGGCTTGAAGTAAGACCTAGGCGATCGGGCTGTTCTAGATGTAATCTGAGTAAACAGCTAATCGCATGGGGAGAATGAAGCTTTGCATTGCCAAATATTTGTTGACATAAGCGTTTTGCTGTGGGTTTTGATTTGAGAATTTGACTAAGCGTAACTTCGATCGCTCCAATATCAGATGTGATTTCTGCATAGGAAGCGAGTGTTTGTAGCGCGTTACAATCGTAAGCAATCATAGTGCATGCCAGTGAAGACTATGATTACTGCGCGGTAGCGATCGTCCTTAGAATCAAATTAAAAGGATAGACCGAATCAAAAATAGAGAATGACCGTTGATTGCATATATCTATAGTACAATTGCTTCCATCAAAATAGATTTCGGAGGTTAAATGTCCCAGTTTCCACACGACGATTTCGCGAAATCTTATCTAAAAGAAGTACTCAAAGGCATTGGCCGTGCTGTCCCAAACCGATCGCTCAAAGCCGAAACTCGGACCGCTGATCTTTGGTTTAGAATGAAATCAAAGCCCTCAGTATCCGCGAGGAAAGCATTAGGACTTTTGGGTCGAATCGTAGTCAAAGATGCCTTAATCGAAGTTTTTCGCAATGCGGCTCCACCTGTTGAGATTCGGAACTGTAAATCAAAACTTTCCTTTCTAGAAGTAGAACTCATTCGTCGTGCTGCCCGTCGGGGTAAATCATTAAGAGAAGCTGATCTGCCGATCTTGATTCTCCTGATGCCGACCTGTTCTCTGAGAATTAGGCGAGGGTTTTCAGTGACACCCACACCCACACCAGGCGTTTATAAATTTCCAGAGATGGAGCGAACGGTCTTAGTTGTTCTCCACCAACTGCCAAAGACAAAAGATACTGTTTGGTTACGAATGTTGGGACGTGCGAGTTTTCAGCAACAAGCCATCAATGATTTCGTCGGAATGAGTGCACCTGCGGCATTAACTGATACCGTGACTGAACTATTGGCAGATTATCGCGCTATTCTAGAAGCACAGGGACGACTAACTGAAGAAGAGGAAGAACTGATTATGAATTTATCCGCTGCTTATCAAAAAAAGAAGCAAGAATGGTTAGAAGAGGGGAAAGAAGAAGGGAAAGAAGAGGGCATTATCCTAGGTGTTAACCAAGTGGCACTCAATCTACTCCAAGAAGGTTTCACTTTGGATCTCATCGCTAAAGCAACTAAACTGTCGATCGCAGAAATTGAAAGGTTACGATCGTCCATAGAATCTTAGTTCTTCATATAGGTCGATCGGCTCGACCATAGGCGATCGACCTAACCCTAGCTACAAAAACGATATTGCGAAAATTCCCTGTCAACCTTCATACATTCCTGACGACGGGCACAATGGCCTAATATCAAGCCCATACGCTGTCTCGTCTTAGGCATTTGAGCCTCATCGATCGTCCCATAAATCCCCGCAATCACTTCATCCACCGTAAAAACTTGACTCGGTGCTGCTTTTAATAGGGCAACGATCGCCTCTGCTGGAGTCATACTGGCATAATCAGATTTCAATGAGGGAAAGTCAGATAAACTCGGTTTAGACTTTGGAGCCTTAGCCTGTTTTGCTTTACTAGACGTTGACTTACTTTTAGGTGAATTGGGTTCAGATGCGATGCCCGTTGGCTGTTTACGATTGTAAGGCCGCTTAATCCGTGCTTCAGGTTCTTCAGAGGTTTTGCGATTGTAAACCCGTTTAGTGGGAGCTTCAGGGACTTCTACTTCACCTAGTAGGCCATTGATATGGCTAATATTTGTATCTACAGATTGAGCCGCTTGAGAAATAATATCTTCCCGTTCTTTTTGTAAACGAGTGAGCTGTTGTTCAAGCTGTTTTTTGAAATCCGGGGAGAGAACGCTGAAATCTATAGAACCCATTTGACATTTTAGTCAGAGGCTGAAAGCCGCTTTATCATTAACCTAACGAAACAGAGATTCATTTTTGTCGTCGCATTTCTCAATGTTCTTTCATAGTTCTTTACCAATATCTTGCAGCGTTCCACCCATGCATTCGACCGTTCAACAATCCAACGGGCAATGGCTGGAATAAATCCTGACTTTCCTTGTTCTTTTTTTTCCTGTTTTGAATGCTTCTTTGAAAGCTGAAATCTGATTTTTGTCATGATTTGAGGATATACTTTTTGAAGTTCTTTTACTAAACGATCAATATGGTATCCATAGTCTAGCAAGATTGTAATCTTTGGAATGTTGACGGGCTTTAATTTGAAATACTCAATCTTATTCGTGAACATTTCTATCAGACCAGCATCATCAGACAGGTTCGCGGTCGTGCAATGAGTAAAGAATAGAAATCCAAGCGTATCAACGGCTAGGTGCCTTTTAATCCCATTGGTTGCCTTGTATCGGCAAAAGCCTTT
>JANXNM010000113.1 GCA_025354065.1 Synechococcales cyanobacterium 340R_concoct_173_sub
GCGTTTACCCTTGGCCCCGCCAGAGAGCAGAAATGCCCCCATGCTTGCAGCCAAGCCAAAACAAATCGTCGCCACATCACAGCGAACTTGATTCATGGTGTCATAAATGCCCATGCCTGCGGTGATAGAGCCGCCAGGGGAATTAATGTAAAGCTGGATGTCTTTCTCTGGATCTTCCGCTTCGAGGAACAGCATTTGCGCAATTATGGAATCGGCTATGGTGTCATTGACATCAGTTCCGAGGAAAATAATTCGATCGCGAAGCAGTCGAGAGTAGATGTCAAATGCCCGTTCTCCACGTCCAGATTGTTCGACAACCATGGGAACGACGGTGGAGGAAAGGATCTCCTGATGACGAGAGGTACTCGTGAGGTCGTAGCCAGTAGATTGAGAAATCATAGGAGTCAGAATGGTCCAATTAAGGGTTTAAGGCGCTTATTTCCATTCATTATGCCTTAGTTCTTTGAGAACTGTTGGCTGAATCAATGGGGAATTCCCGAATTCAGAGGATTACTTTAAAAATCCTTCCCCCGATTTGACCTGGAGAAAGGATTTTAGTTTATTGCCACGATCGCGTTTGGTTATGCATCATTCGATTATGCGTCTTCAGATTCCACATCTACAATCGCGTCAGAGGCTTCAGCTTCTTCGGCAGCAGGTGTAAGGGTACCTTCAGGAACCATCTCAAGGGTCCAGTTGGCTTCGATCCATTCCAAAATGGTTTCTTTGAGCATGTCTTCGCTCAAAATTTCTTTTAGACGTTTTGGATCAATATCTTCACCACGCATTTCTTCGAGTGCGTCGTTATAACGCTTAGTGAATGCCGCATCATCAACCTTTAAACCTTCGATCTTTGCGACTTCGCCCAAGGCTAATGTGCGCTTGATTCGATCGATCGCTTCAGGTTTAGATCGTTCTTTCAACATGGGAATCATGTCTTGGGTGAAGATCTGACGGATGTCCATGCCCTGTTGCTGGAACTGCATCGCCGTCTGAGACAGCATATAGTTCAGTTCCCGATCGAGCAAGGTTTCAGGAATCTCAACTTCAATGTGGTTCAGCAGTTCATTGAGAATGGCAGTCTCTTTGTTCTGTTTGTTCCGATCGTCAATTTCGCGCTGGAAGTTGCTTTCCATGTTGCTACGAAGTTCTGCGATCGTCGGCACATCACCATTGGTGAGTTCACTCGCAAACTCATCGTTTACCTCTGGTAGTTCCCGACCTTTGAGTTCCTTCAGCGTCATTTTGAAGGTAGCTGTTTGACCCGCTAGAGCTTCTTCTTGATAGTCCTCTGGGAAAGTGGCGATGACATCTTTTGTTTCGTCAATGCTCATGCCAATGATGCCGTCAATGAAGCCAGGGATAAATCCACCTTCTTCAAGATCCATCGTGAAATCTTCCGCTTGGCCGCCTGGGACATCGGTTTCTTCACCACCGTCTGGAGTGTAAACGCCATGATAATCAACGACGACGACATCCCCCATGATGGCTGCACGGTCTTCGATCGGGACCAAAGTTGCAAGGCGTTTACGGTAGCCATCGATCGATTCTTCAATCCGGGCTGGATCTAGCTTCACATCTTCAGCTTGAACCGTCAGTCCTTTGTGTTGAGCGAGTTTAACCTCGGGCTGAACATCGACAGCAGCCTTGAATACCAAAGCGTTGCCGGGTTCGTAGTTAGCGACAAGTTCTTCAAAGTCGGACTTCAGTTGGAAGTTTCCGATCGCTGCAATATTTTCTTGTTTTATCGCATCTTTAATGGACTGATCGACCAAATCCTCTAGGGATGTCGCCTTGATTCCCATGGAGCCAAAGCGTTGCACAATGACCTGACGAGGAACTTTCCCCTTCCGGAACCCAGGTATATTGGCTTGGCGCATGAACTTCTGGATCGTGCTTTCGTACGCCTTTTTCGTCGTTTCCGCCGGAATCTCGATTTCTAAACCGATTTGGCTGGCGGGCAATTTTTCCTGGGTAACTTTCATCGTGGTAGCTATGTATTAACGTTAGATAGTCGGGGATTGCGATTTTTTATCCTATCCCATGTCGGGGACAGGTTGACCGATGTTACTTAAATTAAGAATATTGGTAATGATGTTTCTCTAAAGGTTTTGACGATCGGGATAATCCTTATGAATACCGGAATCTCTCCCCTTAGAATTTGTCAAATTTGTCAAATTTGTCAAATTCTGGATAAAGATCCGTTATACTTAGAAGTAAGAAACAGTTAGGAAATCAATGGTAATTTATTACTATGTGGGCCTTCGGTTTCAGATTAAAATTTTGCTTTCTCGCTTTGAAGATTCCTAGCATCGCTTCATGGATCTCAGCGCTCAACCCAATCCAACCGGATAAATGATAGGAGGTTTAGTTTGAGTCAATTGTATCGCGTCGCCATTTTGGGCGCGACTGGTGCGGTCGGAACTGAGTTACTTGAATTACTTGAGGAACGTAACTTTCCTATTGCTGAGTTGAAATTACTGGCCTCTCCCCGATCGGTGGGCAGCAAACTTCTGTTCAGAGGCCAACCCCTCACCATTGAAGCTGTTACATCGGATTCCTTCAAAGGTGTGGATATTATTTTTGCATCTGCGGGTGGATCTATCTCTAAGCAGTGGGTGAAGGATATTGTTGCGGCGGGTGCTGTAATGATTGATAATTCCAGTGCTTTTCGGATGGATGCTGAGGTTCCGTTGGTTGTACCGGAAGTTAATCCGATCGCCGCCAAAGGGCATAATGGTGTGATTGCAAATCCAAATTGCACTACCATATTAATGGCAGTCGCCGTTTACCCCCTCCACCAAGTGCAACCGATTCGTCGGATTGTAGCGGCCACCTATCAGTCGGCCAGTGGGGCTGGGGCGCGGGCAATGGAAGAAGTAAAGCTGCAATCGCAAGCTATTTTGAATGGTGAAGCGCCTCAGGCTGAAATCTTGCCCTATCCGCTAGCATTTAATCTATTCCCGCACAATTCTCCAATCCTGGAAAATAATTATTGCGAAGAAGAGATGAAAATGGTGAATGAAACCCGTAAAATGTTTGGTGATCCAGATTTACGCGTTACTGCAACCTGCGTGAGAGTCCCAGTTTTACGGGCACATTCAGAAGCCTTAAACTTGGAGTTCGATCGGCCCTTTGACGTATCGAAGGCTCGGGAGCTTATAGCAACAGCGCCGGGAGTTGAATTGGTAGAAAATTGGCAGAAAAATTATTTCCCTATGCCGATGGATGCCAGCGGAAAAGATGCTGTACTGGTGGGGCGAATCCGTCAAGATATTTCCCATGAGAACAGTTTAGATCTGTGGTTGTGCGGGGACCAAATCCGTAAAGGTGCAGCACTGAATGCTGTCCAGATTGCAGAGTTGTTAATTGAAAAAGGTTGGTTGAAACCTCAATCTTGAGGCTTTCCGAGACTGGGGTTTAAGGAGTAGATCTTGAGTGTGACGAACTTGAAAACAGAGTTTGGACGAGTATTGACGGCAATGGTGACCCCATTTTCCGCCGATGGTAGTGTCAACTATAAAGTGGCTGAGCGACTTGCTGTGCATCTCGCTGAAAACGGGACTGATACCTTAGTGGTATGTGGAACGACGGGCGAATCTCCCACATTGTCTTGGGATGAAGAGTTTGAATTGTTTCGAGTAGTCCAGAAGGCGGTTTTGGGCAAGGCGAAGGTCATGGCTGGAACGGGGTCAAATAGTACTTCTGAAGCTATTTTAGCCACCCAAAAAGCTCACACTCTAGGCTTAGATGGATCGCTTCAAGTGGTGCCCTACTACAATAAGCCGCCTCAAGAAGGACTATATTTGCATTTCAAGGCGATCGCAGCGGCGGTTCCAGACATGCCAATCATGCTATACAACGTTCCAGGACGCACCGGACAGTCGTTAGCTCCTGAAACCGTGGTTCGGTTAGCCGAAGTTTCAAACATTGTCGCCATCAAAGAAGCCAGTGGTAGTCTGGATCAAGCTAGTGATATTCGTCGATCGACTCCGCCTGAATTTGGAATTTATTCCGGGGATGACTCGTTGACCTTGCCGATATTAGCGATCGGGGGCTGCGGTGTTGTCAGTGTGGCCAGTCATTTGACAGGAAATCTCCTTCAGAAGATGATTCAGAACTTTGAATCCGGTCAAGTAGTCGAGGCCAGTCAAATTCATGCCCAACTGCTGCCCTTATTTAAATCCCTGTTTCTCACCTCCAACCCAATTCCTCTCAAAGCCGCTCTGCGACTGATGGGCTGGGAGGTCGGTGGGTGCCGTTTACCGCTCTGTGATGTCCCTAATGACGTTGTAATTGAGCTTCAGCGGGTCATGAAAGAACTCAAGCTTATTTGAATATCTCTTTATCCATTTGGCAGATATTTAGGATTGGTATAACGCTTCGGGTTGAGCCGATCGTTAGCCTATAAAAATCCTCTGTTCGTAAGCCCTATCTCGTTTTTCACCCCTTTCTTAATTTACGAATAAAACACCAATGCCGAATTCGATTCCAATCAAAAAGTCCATGTCTGAATCTACTAATACATCCTTTTCGGAGAATTCCCCTATGACCCTCGATCGTACTCCCAAACCCTCAATCACTAAGTCTGACACCAGCGATCGTAAGATCGTCACTCGCGGGGGTGCAAAACCTCTCGTTAAAACAGGCGAACCTATAACAATCGTTAAACGCGACACCAGCGATGCGCTGAAAATAATTCCCCTTGGCGGTTTACACGAAATTGGTAAGAATACCTGTGTGTTTGAATATGGCGACGAGATTATGCTGCTTGATGCCGGACTTGCTTTCCCAACCGACGGAATGCATGGTGTCAATATTGTTTTGCCCGACATGACTTACCTGCGGGAAAATCAGCACAAAATTCAAGGTATGGTGATTACCCACGGCCATGAAGACCATATCGGCGGGATTGCATTTCATCTAAAACAAATCGACATTCCTGTGATGTATGGCCCAAGATTGGCGTTGGCATTACTCGAAGGGAAATTACAAGAAGCGGGGGTGGCCGATCGGACTGAATTGCGCCGGGTTGGACCACGTGACTTCATCCGCATTGGAACGCACTTTCTTGTTGAATTTATTCGCAACACCCACTCAATGGCGGACAGTTTCACCGTCGCAATTCATACGCCCGTTGGCATTGTGATTCACACCGGAGATTTCAAATTCGACCATACTCCGGTGGATGGTGAAACATTTGATATTCAGCGTCTGGCGGAATACGGTGAAAAAGGTGTGCAGTGCCTGATTAGTGATTCTACTAACTCCGAGCTTTCTGGCTTTACTCCCTCTGAGCGCGCAGTATTTCCAAACCTTGAGAAGATTTACATGCAGGCGGAAGGCCGCTTGATTATCACCACGTTTGCGTCGTCGGTTCACCGGGTCAATATGATTCTGGAATTGGCGGAAAAATATGGCAAGTCTGTGGCAGTACTGGGCCGATCGATGTTGAACGTGATTGCCCATGCGCGGAATCTTGGTTATATCAAGTGCAAAGATGAAACAATGGTTCCGATTAATGCGGTCAACCGGATTCCTGATAATAAATTGGTGATTCTGACTACCGGATCTCAAGGTGAGCCAATGTCGGCTCTGACCCGGATTTCCAATCAAGAACACCGTCAAATTAAAATTCGCGAAGGCGATACGGTTGTCTTCAGTGCTAACCCAATTCCTGGTAATACCATCTCGGTTGTGAATACGATCGATCGGTTGATGATGCAGGGTGCCAAGGTTGTTTATGGCCGTGAAGCAGGAATTCACGTTTCGGGTCATGGTTGCCAAGAAGATCAAAAACTGATGATCGCCTTAACCAAACCTAAATTCTTCTTGCCCGTTCATGGTGAGCATCGGATGTTGGTGAAGCATTCACAGACGGCTCAGTCCATGGGCATTCCGGCGGAAAATATGATCATTATTGATAATGGCGACACCATTGAATTACGTGAAAACAGCATTTCTAAAGGCGACAAAGTTCCATCGGGAATTGAACTTATGGATACGTCCAGATCTGGGATTGTGGACGATCGGGTTCTGAAAGAGCGTCAACATTTAGCGGGTGATGGTGTCGTTACCGTTGCGGCAACTGTTGGGTGGGATGGAAAGTTGATGACTCGTCCTGAAGTCCATATTCGTGGGGTCGTAACCACATTGCCAACGGAAACCCTTCAACTCAAACTCCAAGCGGGCATGGAAGTGCTTCTACGCGATCGGTGGTCTGAGTTTGCTCGCCCGATTAAAGATGGCGGACAAGTGGATGTGGATTGGGCTGGATTGCAATATCAAATTGAGCGTGATGTTCAACGGGTGTTGCGTCGCGAAGTGCAGAGCAGTCCATTAGTGGTCTTCCTGTTGCAAAGCCCTGCTACCCCAGGAACCATGGGTGGTAATTCAGTCAAGTCTGCATCAGACGGTATTCATACCACAGGTGTGATTCCTAAGGTGAGAGCGGCGGCTAGAGTTGTTCCTTCGGCTGAAGCGGTCCATGCGGTTAATTCACTCAACACTGTTAATACTGTGGATGAGGTTGATACTGTGAACACGGTCAATGCAGTTGAGGCCGTCAATGCTGTGTCTAGTACGGTATCGGGCGGTGCGACAACTCCTATTGTCAAACGTGCAACTCGTCAAAGGGTTACATCTCGTGCACGAGTTAGTGAGTAATTAATTACTTAAAAGCACCGATCGGTTTGACTAAATTTGTTTTGCGAAATGCGGCAGATTAGTCGAAGCGATCGGTGCTTTTTATGACGAGTTAAGCCAAAAAATTTAAGAATAGGGCACTTTTGGGCCTGAATCCAATTTGCCAACAGAATTATAAATTGCGGGCTAATAAAAAATCCAGATCGGATTAAGAATTTTCTAGTCCGATCTGGATTTTCATTCATAGCCCACCTTTGTTTGCGGGTAGATTTTGGGATAATATTTTTTAGAAGTCGCATTAATCCTATCGAAAATAGCCTCTAAGCTGCAGTCTGCTGTTCATCTAGACGTAAGAGACGACGATAGAATGCTTGAGAAAAATCTGAAATGCGGGTACGGCGGTAGGTAAAAATGACATCAATCAAAAAGTCCACAAACTCAAAGTTTGCCAACATGACTTCGTAGCTCAAATCCGCATTTCCATCGAACTGAATCCGACAACGACAGAGATCCGCTGGTAAGTTTGAGACGTTCCAAGTTGCGATAAATGGGATACTTTCGCCGCCTTCAATATTGCGCTGGCCTTCGAGGTTTCCGCGTTGATATAAGCTGATGGCAAAGGGGAGGATTTGCTTTTTGCTAGCTTGGGGATAGTAAGGTGCATACACTCCACATTGAGGAGCCGGAGCGGGTGTGAGTTTTTCAATAGACATGGATTATTATTATGAATTGTGGTTTTGCAACTGACTCAGGCGGTTGAGCTGAAATAAATTGTGGTGGATTGACAGCATTCAGGTTGTGATTATTATTCCCCGATCGCTATTGCACTTTCACATTAAGTTGCACCTCTACATTAAGTTATACCTCTAGATCAAAATGCGACTCGCAAAATTAGGATTTATTTTCTGGCAATTTTCCCAAAGCCCAATAATTCACCATTACTTGACCAAAGGCCCAAGCATTCCGATCGGGCGGCCCTGTGACATCAAGTAACAGTTCTACCAGTGGTCGTAAATCAAACGACATCAGATCTCGCCGTCCATTACTCAACAGTGTAAATAGATCGTAAGCCATTTGGACCTTCCCCAGCACCAACGGTAAATGTTCCAACGGGACTTGGGTAGCAAGTAAGGCTCCTAGTGCGGGCGATCCCGTGGTGGCGGTAGAGAGGAAGTTCAGAATAGGCGTTTTTAATAATGCGGTGAGACCTTGGGTCGTGGTCATTTGGAAACAGTATCGATCGATGATTTGGGCGGCGGCGACGGTTTTTGCCTCCCGACTTAAGAGAAACCGTGCCAACCGATCGCGTTTAGCCGGGTCCAAGCAATCCATTAATGCCACTGAAAGATCCTCCTGTCCCCAAGCCGCTCGATCGCTATCCCAAGTCACCAGCGGCAGAATCTTCGTATTGAGTAGGGTCGCTCGATAGTTGATGGCTTCTCGAATTGAGATTTCCTTGGGTCGAGTACCCGATCGCCAGTTGTAGGGTGGCTCCCATTCTCGAATTGGACGCAATCGATCGACTTGGTTGACGACAACAATGGTGGGAAGTGCTTTGAGTGCTTTGAGGAAATCTAAATCCATTTGCAATGCCGGATCAAGCGCTGGTGTCACCAAGAGCAACGCCTCACAGGTTTCTGCATGGTGCAACACTTGATCTCGAAGGTGGTCACGATCAACTTGCTCATAACCGGGCGTATCCCAAAGCTGAAGCCGATCGTCGCCTATTTCCCATGCATAACTCTGAATCTTGTCAGTGCTAGGCAGCGCATCGACAATTGCCTTTGGTTGGGTGAAAAGCGTATTAATCATGCTACTTTTGCCCGCGCCTGTCCGCCCAATGACTAAAAGATTAATCGGCGCTTGCTCCACAACACTGGCGGGTTGAGCCAAGACCATGGCTTCTCGTAGGGTCTGGGTCTCGGGGCGCGAGTTTATTGAGTTTATGGTGGATTGCGTCTCAGCCCTAGCGTCAACGATCGACGGTTGGACTACTGTAGTGCTGCTGTAAAGGGCGATCGCTTGTTGGGCGAGATTTCGCAGGACGGCTTCGCGTAAAAGCTGGCTTAAATTACCAATAAGTTCTTGATTGGCGCGGCTATTGAGACCACTCGTCGCCGTGTTAGTAATCGCTACCGCCGGATTAATCACCCACCTAGCCCATTGCCAAAGCTGCCAAACATTGCGGGCCGAGGGCGCAAATTTTTGATACACCTCATAGCTTTCATAGGCTTGGGCTACGGTCAATCGGCCTAAAACGGGCGAAAGCTTGGTCATCCACTGGTCCAAGTCGTCAATGGTCCCTCGCAGCAACTCGTACGCTTGCGGCACATATATATTGAGTAAGGGCTGTTTGGCATCGGGCGCATAAATAGACGCGATCGTCCTAATTAACCCCAAACACCGACTCCAGAACTGCGGCCAATCTTCCCACACAGGTAAATCATCTTGGGCTAAGGTCAAGACTTTGGTTAACTCAGCATCCGATCGTTGTGCCTTCGACCCCCCACTTGTCGTACCGTTAATCCCTGGTAACGTCTCAGACAATTCTGCGATCGCATTTTCTAATTCCGTCACGACGGGCCGAGTCCACCGAACCAACAACCACCGCCACCCCACAAAGACCAACCCTACGATGGCCCAAATCCAGCTCACTCCCCAGCCATGAATCTGAATGGCTGCACTAACAAGCAAAAACGTGATCACCAACGCGATCGGAGCAATCAACACAATCCATTGCCATCGTTGCAGCTTCACCATCACCATCCCTCCACAGAAGATGCCTTCACTTTACGGGAACTGTAGGAGACATTTTATCCAATGTAACAATCCAGAGCTTTGTAACAATTTCTCAAGAAATGCTTTACAAATCGCAATACTTAATATATATTTACATACATAGACGCAACGAGTGCACCTCACAGCGTTAAGCACAACACTTCAGGAGTTACACCATGAGAACCGGATCTATCAACGACGACCAAGGACTAGCTAACAATTTTGCGGTCGAACCTGCAATTACCTATGTCCAAGGTACTGAGTCTCAGTTTGGCTTCAATGCAAGCTCTGAGATGTTGAATGGTCGTCTTGCGATGATTGGTTTTGTCAGTGCATTAATCCTCGAAGCAATCACTGGCCATGGTGTAATTGGTTTCCTGACTAGTCTCTAAGGTTTCCTAGATACGAATTTACTAGGTATACATCTAGCTTCAATATCTGGCTTCAATATCTGTATACGCAGACGCAACAATCGCTAATTACCAACACGACACAGGAGTTACGCCATGAGAACTGGAACCATCAAGGACGACCAAGGATTAACTAATACCTTTGCTGTCGAGCCTGCAATCACCTATGTTCAAGGTACTGAGTCTCAGTTTGGCTTCAATGCAAGCTCTGAGATGTTGAATGGCCGCCTCGCTATGATTGGTTTCGTTAGCGCTTTAATTCTCGAAGCCATTACTGGTCATGGTGTAATTGGCTTTTTGACTAGCCTTTAAGATTTTCTAGTCCTAGTACCCTTGCATTGCAGACAGATTTAATGTTTCTGGATCTGTCGTGGAATATAGAATTAAGAGAGCTGTGAGAGGTTAATTTCACGGCTCTCTTTTTATGTTTTCTGGTTCTGATTTTAATTGATTGTTTCTCTGGAATACGCTCCAAGTGCGTGGTAGCTAAAACTATCAGGTATTGACTTCAAACAATTTAGAGCCGATCGCATCTCCACTTATTCTTTAATTTGGGTCTATCCCATAAGCTGTGCGAGGACTTTTTATGATGCGACTTCACCAATCAACCCAACTCTTTTCCATCGCTCAACGCGGGGTGAAGGGATTAATCGGACCATTAGTTTTAGCTGTGGCCCTTACGCCGATCGTGCCAACCCTGCAACAGCAAGGATCTGCAATTTCCATTCAAATGCCAATCTTGGCGGCGATCGCGGGTCCAAAGAGCGAAATGGCCAGCTTGAAAAAATCGAAAAAACGTTGGATTGAAATTAACCTATCAACTCAACGACTGATTGCTTGGCAAGGAAAAACTTGGGTGGATGCTCGGATAATTTCTAGCGGCAAAAGATCAACCCCAACCCGAACCGGAGTCTTTGCAATTCAAACGATGTATCGCACCACTGTCATGAGCGGCGAAGGCTATTCCGTTCCCGATGTGCCTCATGCTATGTTTTACGACGGTGGTTACGCAATTCATGGCGCATACTGGCACAACAGCTTTGGCACTCCCGTCAGTCACGGCTGCGTCAACATGTCAGAAAGTGCCGCCCAATGGTTGTTTAGCTGGGCAAACGTCGGCACCCCGATCGTAATCCACAACTAAGCCTATTCTCCATTCACTACTCTCCCTTTGGTCTTACCGCCAGAATGCCTAACGCATCGGTTGGTAAGTATTTACGAGCAGCGGCTTGAAGGGCTTCGGGAGTGATGTTGCGAATACGATCGGTGTAATTAAATGCGGGTTCTAAATCACCCAAAATAGAGTGATAGTAGCCATAGAGATTAGCCCGATCGCTCGGTGTTTCATTGCTAAAAATGAACTGGTTAGCCACCTGGGTGCAGATTTTTTCGAGATCCTTAGGGTTCGTCAGTTCTTGCTGAAGTTGTTTAATGTGTCCTAATAGTGCGGCTTCGACGACTTCTAAGTTCTCCGTTGGTAATGTCGCAGATAAAGTAAATAATCCTTGATATTGATAGCTCATGTTGCTCGCGCTGACTCCGGAAACAAGGCCACGCTTTTCTCGTAGATCTTGAACAAGTCGTGCCGTGCGACCCTGGCTGAGAAGGTTTGCAATAATGTCCAACGCGTAGGTTTCTTCGAGGTTCATCAATCCTGGTACGCGCCACATCAACATCAACCTCGCTTGTTGAAGGCTCGCATCTTCATACTCTTGACGAATAATGTTGGTATAAGCTGCATCAACCGCGAAGTCATGGGGCCGATCGTGTTCTGTTTTCGCTGACCAACCAACGGTATCAAGACTTCTTTCAACGATCGCAATTAGTTGATCAACAGGTAAATTCCCAACGGCAACAGCAGTGACGGCACTGGGATGATACCACTGTTGATGAAACGCTTGCATTTGCTCTGGTCTCAGGGTTTCGATGACGGAAGTGGGTCCGAGAACCGGGCGATTGTAGGGGAGTGTATCAAAACCGAGTTCGACTAAACGTTGGTAATTTCTACGGCGAGGGTTATCATCCGATCGGCGAATTTCTTCCAATACTACATTGCGCTCGCGATCGAATCCGTCGGTGGGAATAGTGGGGTTGAGGAGTACATCAAGCTGCAATGGTGCGAGATCCGCGAAGTCTTTAGGGGCTGTAGTAATGTAGTAATGGGTGTAGTCCTGACTGGTGGCGGCATTCGTAACGGCCCCCCGTGACTCGATACGCTGCTCGAATTCGCCACTTTTTAGCCGATCGGTTCCTTTGAAGATCATGTGCTCTAGAAAGTGGGCCATGCCGTTGATTTCGTTACTTTCAAGGACAGAGCCAACATTCAGCCAAAGGTTGAAGTTAATCGCATCAACGGGAAGTTGTTCAGCAATGATGGTC
>JANXNM010000179.1 GCA_025354065.1 Synechococcales cyanobacterium 340R_concoct_173_sub
GTTCCATGAAAAATATCACAAGAACCAAACGATCGTTCAAATACTGGTAAGAAAAGCTTGGGATAACGAATGCATAGATTTGTGACCTTAATGGGTACTGGTACAGATTTTAGATTGGTGTAGGGCTTTAATGATTCAGGAGTTGATGATCTGCGCAGAAGAGCGTTCTTCAGACTGACTTGGCAAATAGGCTGTACCTGTATCTCTGACTCAATAGCTATTTTTGTAAGTTCCTCCAAAATTTTTAGGACAGAAAATCCAATGCCACTAGGTTTTGAGAGAATTGGAGATGTATCAATCGTAATTCTAAGCATGATTTCTTGGTATGCGATCGGATTCTACAATTTTTCACGACTTTAATCATTGTCTCAATGCTCGTGAATCATTGAAGCATGGAATAACGACTGAAAATACATGCAACTCACGTCTGAATATAAAAATACGCTATTATTTTACCTGAAACTTGTTCCAAAGAAGCTGAGGCTAGAAATAAAATGGATTAGATGATTTCCATGCATTTCTTCCACAGATTAATCGGGGCAATTCAAATAAATAATTTCAACCAGAAAATTATGCGCGGTTATCTTCGGTTTCTTCTTTCCATCTTAGTCGCCTTGTCACATACTGGTTACTCAGGCAGCATCAATATTGGGATGTCAGCTGTAGTTGTCTTCTACATGCTTGTTGGATACGTTGTAACGAATCTGCTCCACAAGCATTTTCCTCCAGGTCGCTTACTTGTATTTTATACTGAACGTCTCTTACGGATTTTCCCCCTGTATCTAGTCTTTCTATTACCGATAACATTATTTCTTTATTTGACAAACTTTAGTAATCCAAATTTTACGATTGTGAACATTTTTTCAAATCTCACAATCGTCCCCTTGAACTACTTTATGTACTTAAAAGTTAACGTTATACGAGACTACTGTATCTTACCTCCCGCTTGGTCGCTCGGCGCGGAACTTCAAGCCTATGCGATACTTCCACTAATAATCCGATCTTTACCAGCGAAATGGATTGTGGGCTTCCTGTCATTATGTGTGTTTTCGACATCAGCTTTCAAAATAATCGATCCAAATATTTGGGGATATCGTTTAATTCCAGGTATCATCTATATATTTCTGGTAGGGTCAGCAATATATAAAAATGTGAAGTTTAAGGATAGTTCTGATTACTTCGATCGTACATTTCCAGTTATCTGTTGGGGCTGGCTTCTCATCTTATTGATTAGTCTTCATATCAGCCATAATCTTCATGAGGCAACTGCCGCAACTATTTTAGGTTTTTTGATTGGTTTGCCGATTGTACAATATGCTTCTGCCTCTTCAATTCGATTACCATTCGACGCTGTAATGGGTCAGATTTCTTATGGTGTGTTTTTAATTCATATGCCAATTGCATGGATGTTTGAATTCTTTGTCGGGAGAAGTCCTGTTGGGATGAGTGATTTTATTGTTATTATGATAATCTCGATTATCGTTTCTGCTGGATGTACTTTTCCGGTCGATCACTTTACATGGCCACTCGGAAAGTCAATTACAACAGCATCGTAGACCTCCTGCGAAAGTATCATGAAATCGTCTGTTTTAAAGATAAACTAAGCTCATAATTGTAAATCCCTGCAATTAAATTTAACCTTAATCCAAATCTCCTTCTCCTGTTTCGATACCTAGAAGAGAGTATTCTGAATA
>JANXNM010000217.1 GCA_025354065.1 Synechococcales cyanobacterium 340R_concoct_173_sub
AAATCAACTGTCATTTTCAAAGTTCCATTAGAATATCAACCTGAATCATAGCAAACCTGTCGCGATCGCACTAAAGTTTTCTTTACGCCATTTTGCATCAAAGCCCCGATCGCACTTTAGTTCTAAGATACGAATGCCTTGGGTGGGAAGTGTTTTCAGCCGATTGCTCAAATGCTCCCAATCTTGAATATGTTCATAGTCAACCTGATAGGTTTTACAAAGATTCTGAAATTTAATGTTCTGCGGGGTTGAAAAGAATTCCTCGAAGGGCGGATTGAATTGGGAAATTGGCAACATTCCAAAGATTCCTCCGCCATTGTTATTCAGCAATACTATTGTCAGATGACCTTGCAAGTAAGGTTTGATTAGGAATCCATTAGTATCATAAAGCAATGTCAAATCACCCGTGAGCATGACGGTCGGTTGATTGTGGTGTGCCATTCCGATCGCAGTACTCAGACAGCCGTCAATACCATTTGCGCCGCGATTGACGTAAATTTGATAGGTGCGATCGTTGGGTTTCCAAAAGTATTCCATATCCCGGACGGGCATACTATTGGAAATGAACAATGGTGTGTTTGATGGGAGAACTTGCGACAGGAGCCAAGCGGCTTTGCCCTCGAAAAGATTAGATTCAGATTGAAGCAGACGATCGATCGTGTCACGGGTTTGATTTTCAGTAACTTCCCATTTTTTTGAATAGGCTAAATCTTGATTTTGGGATGATTTCTCTAATGAGTTTGCAAATGTAGTTACCGATGTCAAACAGTTATGAGTTTTTCCATGAAGTGAATCAAGAGACCGATCGCTTTCGTCAATAATCCAGGTTTCAATCAGATTTGTATCTAACCATTGACGTAATAATTTGCTAGTGGGCATTTCACCAATACGCAGAATAAAGTCTGGTTTTAATGATTTTGCTAATTCTGGATTACGTAAAATGGTGTCGTAAGTAGAAATGAGAGTGCGATCGAATAAATGACTATAGTTGCGAACGGGTGATAAGGCTTCGGCTAATACTGTGAAGCCTGTAAGCGTTGAGATTCGGGCGATCGCTGTGGCATAGGGTTCTGGGTTTTCGGGTTGGGCGACTCCTGCAATAATAATCCCGCGTTTTGAATTTGGAAGTTTGTTTAATTGATAAAGCTGCGGTTTGGTAAATGGTCGTAAATGATCAAAGAAATCATCGGGCAGCCGATCACACCAAAGTTCAACTTCTGGATCTACGATCGGGGCGAGGGGATCACGAAATGGAATATTGATATGAACAACGCCAGAAATTGGGTAGAGAGATTGTTGATAGCATTGTGCCGATCGTTGGCGAACATATTGTAATTGCGATACATTCAATTCCGGCATTGCCAATTCTATATAGTAATTTGGAAAATTGCTAAATAGTCTTTGTTGTTCAATCGCTTGTCCTGCATTACAGTCGCGCAATTCGGGTGGCCGATCGGCAGTCAAGACCAAAAGCGGCACACAACTTTCGCGCGCTTCAATGACGGCTGGGTAGAAGTTTGCTCCGGCTGTCCCCGATGAACAAATTAGAACAACTGGACGATGAGTTTGTTTTGCAATTCCTAATGCGAAGAAACTGGCCGATCGTTCATCTAATATAGGAATGCTTTCAATTTGTGGATGTTGGACAAAGGCTATAGTTAAGGGAGCTGACCTTGATCCAGGACAAAT
>JANXNM010000238.1 GCA_025354065.1 Synechococcales cyanobacterium 340R_concoct_173_sub
AGTTCTTGGCCTTCCACCACGGAATCCCCTTGCTCCACCATGAGTTTTATCACCCGTCCTGCGCTCTTTGGGCTGACGTTGACGGTTTGACGCGGGGTAATGGTGCCACTGGCTTTCACTTTTGCGATCAATTTCTCGCGCTTCGCTTCCACCGTCAACTCGGCCAGCGCTTTATTTACCTCACCCCCTGGTTTGAGCCAGCCTACTTGTGTCGCCCCGGCTAGCCCGATCGCCCCAGTCAGCAAGACTCCGCCTGCAATCAGAATTGGAGTGCGATAGTTTTGGAATAATTTAGTGAGTGAGTAAAATTTCATCGCACAATCAAAACATTAGGTCTGTTACCTATCTTAATACATGGCTTCCCCGCTTGTGGACTGGACATTTGGTTAATCATCGATCGGGAAAATCAATATTTTTAGCAATTTGTAGCAAAGTAATCCTAAGTACCCGCCGAGAAATCAGTATCATGTAAAAATGAAGGCACATCCAAAGGGTTGAGCATTGTGGCGATCGCAGGCTAAAGCAACGAATATCATTCGCTTGTTTTGAGTGAGATTTCCATACAATTGCAAAATCGCACGGATCTCTTTTAAGTTCACTTGGATTCAGTACCATAGCTGATTCAAACCTTGGCTGCTGCTCTGCCTGAAATAGTATTTAAGTCCCGTGTCAAATCAACCTGAGTCTCTCCCATCTAAAGCTTCGGCTGAAGACCTCTTGCCAACTCCCATGGCAGAGGAAACCCTACCATCTGGTCAGTCTATGAAGTTAGTCCGTCCGCCATCCCGGCCCGCATCTGTATCTGTGGAAAAAGCAAGCCCTGCTGTTCCATCGGTCCCTGCGGTTGAATCTAAGATCACTATTATTGAGCCAGTTCCGACTGATGGCCGTCAGCGTCCCATTCCATCCCCCAGCGAACCGACTCAATATCGGGCGATCGGAGTGGTTCGTGGTATCTACCATCCTTCCGATGAACAATTTACGCGGGGCAATATGGTGATGGCGGATGGTTCCCATGTGGAAGCTGTCTTGCTGGGCCGGGTCATGAGTTTGGTCCGCAATCATCTTCAACTGGACCAAGAGCATGTCTGGGTAGTTTATCCGCGAACTCGAGAACGGGAAGCAACCCTTCACCTGCAAATTGTTGGGGTATGGGAGCCGGAGAATCTGAGTAATGAGCCTGATTCGGTGGAGTCGAGTGATGATATGACTCAGGATTCGATCGACGAGGAGGTTCAAGAGGACGCTGCTAAGGTCTCAACCTTATCTGATGATGCCGTTCAGTATGTGCCGTCTTCTGAAGTAGATGCCGATGTTTTTTCAATTCGGGGTGAAATCATTGCTCACGAACCCGAGAACCAGAAAGTTTCAGTGAAAATCCAGCAGGTTCTTCGTAAAAAAGGCGAGAAAGAGCCATCGATGAAGTATTTCAAGCTCAACCTTGAGGGTGATCTGAGAGGGAAAGTCTTAGGGTATTTCTGGGATCTGGATGTCAAAAGAGATGGCCAAGACCTGCGAATTCAGAGTGGTACTTCTATTGTCTTGGTAATGCCGAAAAAGTATCCGAAGCGTCCCATGATGGGTGGTCGTCGTATGGGTGAGGGTGGCAATCGTCGTCCGGGCGGTGGACCTCCTGGGCGGGGTGGCGATCGTCCTCCTGCGTCTCCGCCACCTACAAGGCGTGAGGGTGAGGTAGCTCCACCTAAGCCTGTGATGAAGCGAAAAGAAGACTCGATGGTGGAGACTAGAACTCCCGAATAGGTTCTATGGATAAAATAAGTGCTCCTGTCGAGATTAGTTCACAGGGGAACTTGTTTTATTTGTAGGGTTTCTAGAGCGGTTGATACACGAGAAATCCTGCGATCGCATCCAATAATTTCTGCGGTTCATCGCTGCGGATTGCATGGCCGCTTTTTTCAAAAATACGCAAGTTCGATCGGGGAATTAGCTTCGCAATCTCCACGCCAAATTCCGGTGCACAAATCCAGTCATGTCGGCCTGCCAAAATTAAACTAGGGGCTGTGATATTTTTTAATTCCGATCGTAAATCATAGGATCGCAAGAAACCAGCGAATGCTTCATTAATAGCTTCAATAGACAAAATACGGTCGGTCCAGTCGATCGGTGGTGGTGGGTTTGACTGGTAGCTGTACAACGGTGCTAACAGGTCAAAATAGGTCTGTAATGCTTGAACTGACCGGAAATTACCATCCCAGAGCATTTGGGCTATTGCAATCTGCTCTGGGGTGCCGCGATCGTTTAGGGTCTGTTGAGCCTTGGCTAAAAACTCGTAACTTGCAGCGGTTGCATAGGCAATCATGTGCGATACCGATGCGGGATAGCGGGCAGCATAGGCCATCGCCACCATTCCACCATAGGATCCACCAATCACAATAATTTGCTCTAATCCTAGGTAAAGTCGGAGCGCTTCAACATCTTCGACATTATTATCAAGGGTGTAGGTCGATTGTGGTCCGCGTGCCGATCGACCTTGACCCCGATGATCGATGTAGACCAGTTGGAGCCGATCGGCTAGAGCACTAAAGGTTGGCTTATATCCGGTATGGTCGGCACCCGGCCCCCCATGGAGTAGAAAAGCTACTGGTTTTTCTCGAAAGCGCGAACCTTCACAGACAATAGAGGCTCCTTCTACATCAAAAAAAAGTTCTGTGCCTCGAAGTTTAGCTTTCAAATATGTCTCTACAAATTCACTGTGTACATATTGATTTGATCCGATGAATTAGTCCAGTTGTGTACTTAAGCCTTCTCAAAAACCTTAATCCCTCCTAAAGACCTTAATCTTTCCTAAAAACTTAGGCACACAACGACTGGTTATTCCGCGATCGTCTCTGCCTGTACATAACTCAAGGTTGGTAGCGCGCCCGAAGGACTGATGGAGCCTTGATGGGCGGGAGGAACCGATCGGATAGACTGCATCAGACTTGCCATTTCGAGAGCGCTCATCGCAAAGTCCCAACCTTTGTTGCTTTTAATGCCCGCCCGTTCCAATGCTTGTTGCATCGTGTCTGTCGTGAGAACACCAAAGACTACCGGAACACCCGTTTGGAATGCCGCCGCTGCGATTCCTTTAGAGACTTCCCCTGCAACATAGTCGAAGTGTGGAGTACTGCCGCGAATGACAGCTCCGATGCAAATTATTGCGTCATAACGCCCGGACATGGCTAACTGACGGGCCAGCAGAGGTAACTCAAAACAACCTGGTGCCCAGGCGTAGTCCACTTGAGTTCCTTGGGGATCTACATCGACTCCGTGACGTTTTAAACAATCTTGACAACCCTCTAAGAGTCTTGTTGTGACGAGATCGTTGAAACGCCCAATCACGATCGCATATCGATAAGTATTGGAATGTGCAAAAGTTCCTTCAAAAACAGCCATTGAAATCTTCCACCGTTAGTGCAGCACAGCGAATGCCTTGACCTTACCTAGATTACCTTGTTAGTCGAGATTGATTTCAATAGATATATCTTATATATAAATTTTAATCCAAATAAAACAGCCAATCGCATCGTCCGATCGGCTGTTTTATAAAAAATTAGTGTTAGTGCTTCAGTGCTATCTCTAAACTTACGCCACCAAGAAGTTCAACGCGCCCACAGCAACAACTAAGCCACCCCAGATGATCGATCCTAGCAAAATTAGACGTTTGGATTGTTCCCAGTTTTGGGGTGATGCGTAGGCGACGGGTACGTAGACGATCATCGCGAATGAGAAGAACACTAATGCGGCAAGTAGCAATTGGAATACGACGGTCATGACTTTCTCCCTATGGACAGCAAGTTTAGTGATCTCAGCGATTATGAGTGAGAATAAACAGGCCGCCCCAAGGCACTAAAATGCACAGGCCATGCGCTGT
>JANXNM010000338.1 GCA_025354065.1 Synechococcales cyanobacterium 340R_concoct_173_sub
GTGAAGCCAGCCCAAAAAGAATTGGTAGCAGATTTGAGTACGTTGGATATTACCTTAGATAATCTGGAGGGAATGACGATCGGGCCACGCTTGCCAGATGGGTCGCAAAGCCTGATTATGGTGAGTGATGATAATTTCAACCCATTGCAAAAGACGCAGATCTTAATGTTTCGCATTAAGGGATTGAAAAATTAGTTATGACCCATTCAACATGACGCATTCAACCGACATCAAAACCTTAGTTTCCTGGATGGCCGCCGAGTTTAGTAATCAAGAACAAGCCTACGAGAATCCTCCATTTTTTGCCCATATTCGGGTTTGTATGCGTCCATTGCCGATCGCATTTTTTGGAGTTCCGGGATTGTATTTAGAACAAGCCTATGACTTTGCCCAGGATCAGCCCTATCGAATTCGGGTATTGAAATTTATCGAACGCGACGGCAAGATTGAAATCCCTCACTATCGTCTGAAAAATGATGATGCAATGCGGGGTGCGGCCCGAAATTTGAATAAGCTTGCGACATTAATGCTGGATGATTTGGATTTAATGTGTGGCTGTGGGATGGAGGTAACTTGGACGGAAAACGGATTTAAAGGAATGGTCGAACCTGGAAAACAATGTTTTGTCGATCGCAATGGTCAGCGAACTTACCTTGATAATGAGTTTGAACTACTCGATCAGGGTGCGACCTTAATGAGTCTCGATCGGGGTCGAGATTTGCAAACCAATGAACGCATTTGGGGATCGATCGCGGGTCCATTTCATTTTAAGCGAACTCAAAGTTTTGCCAGTGAGATTGATTTTTAGAGATTCCCTAATCCCATCGCGACGGTACGATGTGAGTAATTTATTGTTTTTCGGTGAGTGTTATGTCAGATGAAATTTTGAAGTTTAAAGTAAAGCAATTACATACCATTCGTACGGTGTTGCTGGAATTGCACAAGAAGCTGCTGGATTCGCAGAAGTTGCTCTATGAGGCGCGCTATGGTCCGATCGGAGGGCCAAATGAATATTTTAAAATTGTGCTTGAGAATGAGGAGTTTGTTTGGTTGCGGACATTTTCACTTTTGATTGTGGAGATTGATGAGGCAATTTATTCTAAACGTAATCCAGTCACTCTGGCGGCGGCAACCTCCTTGCTTGATGTGGCACAGCAAACGTTACAACCTAGTCCGATTGGAAGTGTTACAGCACAGAAGTATTACTTGGCCATTGAGCGGGACACTACGATCGCAAAACTCCATCTACAAATCAAACAAGTATTTGACACATAGAATCTAGTCAAGTCCGTGCTCAAATTGAGAACATACTTTAAGTCCCATCAATGTTATTCAAATCAAGGCGGCACTCAGATTCGAACTGAGGATGGAGAATTTGCAATCCTCTGCCTTACCACTTGGCCATGCCGCCGTTAAGTGGTTCATCAAAACCTAACAACATAGTAGCAAACATTGCACTAAAAATATAATATTTCGATTTTTTTAGCTGCGATCGTGATGGAGTTTTAGTTAAAATCTCACAACTAGGCATTCAGTTAAATTTATTGAGTTAGAGAAAAATCTTGCCTAGTGATTGCATTTCCACAGACTGTCCGTTGGCTGGTGGATTTAGCCGCTAAACCGGGTTGATTTAAACCTAGACTGCGATTGCCGTCCTCATTGAGTAAATCGATCGCATCATTTAACCTATTGATTGATGCCAACAAACGCTTGATGTGCCAAGTGCAAGCGTAGATGTGCATCGTGTGCGTTAAAGCTTGCTTAGTAATAATTTGATAACTAATCGATCGCCTCAGCCTAATTCATAGTATTTCAGGAGTAAGGCGATCGGAAACTGTAATCCTAGTCCTCCTATTAAATCTGAGGAATAATTTCAGGTTTTGTATTTGGATCTTTAACTAGCATTAGACATCTAATGGTTTTAAATCAAAAAACATCTTAAAAATACAATCATCCACATTATTAATTCGCGATTGCAACGCATCCAAAAATTCGTGTAATCCCGTACCTACCACTTCATCAATCATTAAATAATCCAAATCCGATCGTAACTTTCCAAGATTACGTTCCACTGGGTTACACCAAGTGCCCTTGGGCGTTCCAGTAATGTGATGCAACGATCGTTCAGCTCGCTGAATACAAAACCGAATCGATCGAGGGAATGCCGGATCAAGTAATAAAAACTTCGCAACAGCCGTCGGATTGATGCGTTGTAAATCTTGTTTTCGGTACATTTCATAGGCACTAGTCGATCGTAATAATGCGGCCCATTGCAATTCATCCAACGTACTCCCAATGTCTCGAACAGATGGCAGCAAAATGAAATACTTCACATCTAAAATGCGCGTCGTCTTCTCTGCCCGTTCTAAAAAACGTCCCAATTGTCCAAAATGCCACCCTTCGTTATGAGTCATTGTTACATTGGTAATGCCGACAAACAGATGACTTTCCAGCTTCACACGGTTGAAAAAGCTTGGCCAGTTTGGTACTACATCTGATTTCGATGCATCTTTAACAAAGTGATAAAAGTTATTTACCTGCTCCCACATTTCTGATGAAATTATTTCCCGCACCGATCGTGCATTTTCCCGCGCACTATTCAAACAAGACAGAATTGAATTGGGATAGGCTTCATCAAAGGTCAAAAAATGAATCACATTCTCTGGTGTGACCTTACCGTAGCGCTTAAAAAACAGAGTACGATCGCCCGATGCCATAATCAATGGTTCCCACTGCTGAACCATTCCCATGGGCATGTCCAAAGACATATTGAAATTTACATCACTAAAACGAGCAATATTCTCTGCCCGTTCAATGTACCGATTGAGCCAATAAATCGAATTTGCAACACGACTAAGCATAATTTAAGCAGCAATAATGGGTTCAAAACTAAAACAATTCACAAATCGTCATTCACAAATCATTATTCACAAATTACCCACGTATCTTTACTGCCGCCGCCTTGAGACGAATTTACAACAAGTGATCCTTTCTTCAGCGCCACTCGGGTCAAACCACCGGGATTTACAAAAATATCTTTACCATACAAAACGTAAGGCCGTAAATCCACATGACATCCCTGGAATTCATCTTCAATCAATGTCGGCACCCGAGAGAGATCTAGAGTTGGCTGAGCAATGTAATTCCGAGGATTAGCTTTGATTCTTAATGCAAATTCCTCTCGTTCTTCTAGAGTTGAATGGGGACCAATTAGCATTCCATAGCCACCAGATTCATTCGCCGCTTTGACTACTAATTTATCTAGGTTTTGCAACACATGGTCTTGTTCTTTGGGATCCCAGCACAAATAGGTCGGCACATTGGATAACAGGGGTTCTTCATTCAAATAATACCGAATCATCTCCGGCACATAAGCATAGATTACCTTATCATCTGCAACGCCTGTCCCTAGTGCATTTGCTAATCCTAAGCGACCCTGACGATAGACATCCATCAATCCCGGAATTCCTAATAAAGAATCCGATCGGAATGCTTTAGGATCAATAAAATCGTCGTCAATGCGGCGGTACAGCACATCGACACGTCGTAATCCTTTAGTTGTACGCATTTGCAAAAAGTCATCGACAACAACCAAATCACGTCCTTCGACTAATTCCACCCCCATTTGCTGGGCTAGAAATGAATGTTCAAAATAGGCGGAGTTGTAAATGCCTGGAGACAACAGTGCAACTGTCGGATCTGTAATATGATCGGGCACTAAATTAGTTAAGGTATCGAGCAAACGACAAGGATATTCTTCTACTGGACAGATGGGGACTTTCTCAAAAACTTGTGGAAATGTACTTTTCATCACGCGCCGATTTTCGAGCACATAGGAAACACCCGATGGGCAGCGTAAATTATCTTCTAAAACTAGCCAATTCCCATCCCGATCGCGCACTAAGTCACTGCCTGTAATGTGACACCAAATTCCCTTGGGTGGCTTGAGGCCCATACAGACTTTGTGAAAGCCACTGGCCGATTCAATTAATTCTGCCGGAATAATTCCGTCTTTTACAATTTTCTGGTCGCCATAAATGTCTGCCAAAAATTGATTTAATGCCTCAATGCGTTGTTTCAACCCCTTGTCTAGAGTTGCCCATTCGGATGCCGAGACGATGCGCGGCACAATATCAAAGGGGAAAATTTTCTCTGTTCCTTGGTCGTCGCTGTAGACGTTAAACGTTACACCCATTTTAAACAGTGCTGATTGGGCGGCCCGTTGACGACGCTGTAACTCGGGCATAGTGAGGGACTCGATGCGATCGATTAAGGTCTGAGCATCGGCCCGAGGAACACCTTGACTCTCAAATAGTTCGTCGTAAAATTGCCCAGGATCGTAGTTTGAAAATTTCACAAGAGTTTGTCCAATCACTAATAGTCAGCAGTATAAATCAGCAAATGATTCTAAAGAGAACGATACTAACAGTTATGGGGAAAAGATGTTCAAGGATAACGTTTAGGGGAAAACTTAAACTTTTCTCGTGATCTGTGGCTTCCAATTGAATTTATCAGTCCCTAAACCGACATAGATATTTTCCATCTAAAATAAAAACTTCGATCAAAATCTCGATCGAAGTTTTTTGCGTAATTTTACAGAGACAATTTAGCCTAATGCTCTCAGACGATTGCGATAAATTGCGGTATCAATACCATCTTTGGTTGTGGTGGGAGCTTGTTGAATTTGACGGTTGAGCTGACTGATGCGATCGGCTGTGTTGGGGTGGGTATTGAGAAAGGCGGGAGTTGAGGATTTGCTGGCTAGGAGTTTTTGCATAAAGTTGACCATTTCGACTTGCGCGTAGCCCGATCGGGTCATGTTTACTAATCCTCGTTTGTCGGCATCAAATTCGTCTTGGCGGCTGTGGGGACGTTTTAGTGCAAGTTCGACCCCGATTTGGACCGCTTGGCTCTTGTCTAAGCCTGCCACTCCCAGAACGCCTTGGGCGACAGCGGCTTCACGCATTTGCTTTTTAGAATGACCGCCCGTGATGTGTCCCATTTCGTGGCCAAGGACGCTGGCGAGTTGGGCTTCGTTGTCGGCAATTTTTAGGAGTCCTTTATTGACGTAGACGAATCCGCCCATGGTGGCAAATGCATTAATCCCGTCGTCATCGACGATTTGGAAGGTGAAGGGTAGGTTAGGTCGAGTGCTTTGTGGGACGAGGCGTTGGCCGATTTGGGTGACGTAGGCTGTGGCAGCGGGGTTATCAAGGATGCGGACTTGACTGGATTTCAGTTCTGCGTCGATTTGTTTGCCGAGGTCCACTTCTTGCCGATCGTTCATGCTGCTGAGTTGGACGACTTGGAGACCGCGTTGCAAGATGTCGAACCAACTGAAGGCATGAGAAATGGTGGGGGTTGCAAGGGTGAAGACAAGTGCTGATGCAGCGGCGAGTAGCGGGTAGAACCAAGACCGACGGGTAGAGAGAGTGGGTTTCATGAAATTAATTCCTCGCAAACAGTTGGTGAATAGCTGGTGAGTAAGATGAGACGGAAGCTGAAATCTTGGTAGATTTGTTTTCAAATATTCTATTAACTGTCGATCGACTTCCTTATATAGAACTTGCCTGTTTTGACGTGGAAGTTAACATTTTTGTTTCTGAACGATCGGGACCAGGATTTTCCTAAGTATTTATAAGTCTAAAACAGAACCTCATGGTCTTGGTCATTTTCGAGATCTTCTAAAACATCACTTCCCATGATCGGGGATTAAATAAATCGGCAGTGGAGGTTATCTTTGATGGTCTCCGATCGATCGGAGGTCATTAGGGTGTTTTGTTTAAGGGTTTGGAGGAAGGTGAGGATTTAGGCGAGTTGGGCTTCGGTGGCGGTTTCGATTTCTTGGAGGAGAAGCTCTTTGACGGTCATGGGTGAATCTCCGTGGTGGGTCGTTCAATTCCCAGGAAGTTGTTTTTGATTTTTTTGGTAGATATCGTAGAGACGTTTGCCGACTTCGATCGGGATGCCTGCGGGAGGACAAATGAGTTTGATGCTTTCGACTCCGCCTGCAAAGAGAATGCTGAGAATGTTTTGCCAGCTTTGCCAGTTTTGCGGATTTTTCTGGGGCATGGTTTGAAAGCCGTTGAGTAGAATTTCAAAGAGTTCTGCGTCGGTGGCGTTGGGATTCTGTTGGCGGAGCTTTTGGAGGACTTGGGTGAGTTGTTCGGTTTCTTTGAGGTTGGCTTGGGGGGCGTAGTTATGGATGATTTGATCGCCTTCGACATTCCCGGCGACTCCGGTGACAGGTGCATTGAAGTTGAGTTGGACTTTGGGTTGGTTGGTCATGGTGGTGATGAGATTGAATTAGGGTTTGAGAAGACGAATGAAGCCTGCTTGCTCGAAGTGATGATCTGTTGTGAACGCCGTTTGGATATTGTGGCGTTGCATGAGAATGAAGGAACTGCAATCGACGAGTGACCAAGGTTTATCGGTTCGTTGTTTACAGAGATTCCAGGCGGCTTCGTCCATATCTCGATCGATATGGATCGTTTTGATATAGGATGCATTTCGGATTGCATCGACGATTTCAAAGATTCGATATCGGGGTTGACGCAATGGGCTATGGAGTAGGGCAACGAGTTCGGTCAGGATGTAGTTACTCGTGATTAGGGGGTGTCTTTGTTGAATAGCTTGATTGAAAAGTTGAGAGGTGCGATCGTGGAATGGTTCTTGAGTGACGAAGAGACTTGCCCATCCTGAGGTGTCAATAAAGAGATTATTCATTGGGATGCAGTTCTTCGTAAAGGGATTGTCCGAGGTAATAATCGTGGTTCTCGGCTACGTCTGTGATGTCACTATTAATACATCCAATCAGTTTGAGCAGGGGATCGATTTCGGGATCGGGGAGGGGGGTGAGCAGTTGGGTGAGCAGTTGGAGAATCATTTGTTCTTCGCTGGTCTGGGTGTTTTGACGAGCTTGGGTGATGGCTTGTTCGAGACGATCGGGAAGAGTGATGGTGATGGTTTTTGACATGGTGAGATTTTGGGGTGGGTTTTAGTTTAACAAATCTGGGGTGGGGAAATGATTTGATTGCCTTCGACGTTTCCGGCTACGCCATAGACAGGTGCATAGAAGTTTTGGATAACTGATCGATCGCCTCCACCGCCTTCAAGAGATGCGCGATCGGCTTTCCTGAGTTCTTCTGCTTGTCGTTGAATTTCGTAGTTATAGAAATTGCAGTTGGCTTGGATAAGTTGGATAGCCCTAAATATAGACATTCCTCCATTCCCGCTCAAGAGTCTCCATAGATCAGGAAGGATACATCCAGCATCTTTAAATTTCGGGAGATTTTCTGCGATCGTAGCTTGAATCAATGCGTCACTGACAGAGAACTTTTTAATCATTTCTGGCACCGCCTCATGACACTGTAAACCAGCAATCGCCGCTATTTCATATGTACAAGCTACTCCCTCATCGTCTTTGAATGCATTAACTAATACTTCGCAAACTTGACGTTCATTTTCTTTCCCTAATACTCCTAATGCATCAGCAAAGTGGCCGCGATAGAATGAATCTGACTCTTGAAAACAATCAATTAGCTTTGGTACAACAATACGTAAATCCTCTTTTTTCATATGGGAATCTCTTACTAATCGAGTAACTTCTAGAGCAATAGCACTAGCAACGTCTATACTTGGATCATCCAGCAAGATCATGATTTGTGAAGCCGAAAATTCTTTCTTTATCTCAGAGATGTGACGTACGGCATCTTCTCTAATCCATGGATTGTTATTAGTTAATCGGTCACTATAGAAATCTAGTTGTTGATTAAGAATTTCTGCTTGTGGATCTTCCTCTTCAATATCTGAGGGGTAGAAGAAGCTTGAGCTAGAATTCACTTTTTGCTTAAGCTTTATGAGAGCACTTATCGCTACATAACATACATCTTTGTTGTAAATTAGTAGCATTTTTGATATTTCATCAAATAATATACTATCAGCAGAGTTTCCTAATACCTTAAATAGTTCTAGTGCAGCAATTTTAACATTGTCATCAGAATCATTGATGCATGTACGTAGTGCTGCGATATAAATATCTTGCGGCATTTCTTTGATAAAGTGACTTCCCCAACTGATTATATCTTTCTCAATTTCATAGGCTGTATCTTCTACAGTCAAATCTAGTAACCCACTTTCCTCACTGTATTTAATTTCTTTAGGCTGAAGTGATTTAATATTTTTCTTGGATTCTGAAATAAGTCTAATTATCCCTGTTGCGGAGTCTTTAGTGTAAATCTCAGTTATTCTTTGAACGACAAAATACCTCAATTCACTATTGTTGTCAGATAGGACGAGTTCTACTGCTGTTTTAACATCAAGTTCGATTAAAGAAGAAACAGCTTTATTTTTGATGAACTTATCATCTATTTTAAAACATTCTACCAAGAGAGGGACTGAAATTTGAGACGATATGTTTCTTAATTCATAAGCCGCACGATCGGGAAGATCATAGTTTTGGCCAGAATTATGAATGATTTCATTAAGAATATTAGCTGCGCAGTTAGCTTTTGTCATTCCTAATAAATTGATCTTCATCCATTCAGGGGGATTGATTCTGTTTGGGAGTTGTGATGATTGAACCATGCCAACAGTCTTCTCCTGAAAGTCCGATCGCACCTCTCCCGCCAACCGCGCGCCCAACATCAAATCCACATTCAAAGCTTGTTCAACGATCGTGATAGCCATTTGCTGATTAATTTCAGGAAGCCCTAACATTAGTGCGATCGGCTCGATCCATTTCTGATAATTCAAATAATCTTGTTGAAATAGTGAATATTCGTGATTAGGTAAGATTGAAAGCCATTCTAAAAGCCGTTGACGATCGCCCATTAAATCTTCTGCTGCATAGTAT
>JANXNM010000351.1 GCA_025354065.1 Synechococcales cyanobacterium 340R_concoct_173_sub
TGATATAAGACTCCATCTAGAAGTTCTCGTTTGGTCCAAGCCGGAGGTCTGGTTTGTTTTTTAGGGGGCAACACTTCTAACAGGAGTGGTTCTAGAATTTCCCATTCGTCGTCGGTTAAACTGCTGGAATAGGTCATAGCGTTGGAGTTCGTGACTTTTTGATATTTACTTTAGGATACTCTATGATGTCAAATGGGTTCTATAATAGGTTTAATAGGTCGAATCGAAATGTCCCACTTGGGTAGCAGCGGATTCCGTTCTAGTCGGCGTTCAACATCTGCCATATCCCGTTTACTCAATGAACCCCTTTTTTATAGGTCTTGTCGTTCAAGTGGACAATCGGATTAATTCCTTTTCAAGTCATATTCTGTGCCCACCTGAGAAGTGTTTCAAGATCACCAAGTAAGCTTTCATTCCAATGATGCTCTAAAATTTCCCAACAGCGCTCTATGGAATTGTATTTACTATGGTACGGCGGATAGTACAGGATCTGGAAGGGTGTTCCAATTTCGTCTGCAAAGTCCACCATGCGTTTAAGAAATTGGGTCGACATTCCACTGGCGGATGACAATCGTTCTTCGCTAAACCCTCTCCTGTCTTAGGGACTCCAATGCAGATTTGGACGTTAGACGGGTATAGGCCATTGAACTCTGAAAAGTGGGGTCCTGTTGAGATAGGCTTTTAGTGATGTCACATCACGCATCAACACTACAGCACTAGATTGATTGCCGATCGCATCATAAATTGGATCAGCATTAGTAAGCAACGATCGGGATCCTCCGGTTTTCGGAATAATCATCATCGGTGCATCCCGCACACTTTCCCCCTGCAATGCACGCCACAATGGAACCTCTTCTAATTCAAATGGCTTGCCTGTTGCATCATGTAAATCATAATGTTTAGCCCAGTCTTCGCATTTAATCGGCTCCGGTAAAAGGCCATGAAAAGTTCGGGTGGCTTGATTGAACAGAACAAGATAACCATTTACATCACAAGCAGCTACCCCATCAAAAATGTTTTCAATCAGAGCTTCAAGAAATTCCTGTCCTCCAGGAAGAGCAGATGGGAATTGTTGTTTTATAGTGTTACTTCCATTTATTTAAAGTTGACGCATCCAATTTAGGCTAAACTATTATACATGAAAAGAAATATTACACTTGAAAATATTACATTTGATATGAAATCTAGTTTATAGTGAATTTACGTACTAAGATTTTGCTTGATTACTTTTAGACAATTTTTTATCTTTTGGAATAGACGACCATGACAGAAATTCGCCTTGTGATTGTCGAGGACCATGATTTAACGCGCGTTGGTCTTGAAGCTGCATTGCAACGTCGTAACGGCTTGCGTGTAGTGGGTGAAGCTGCAAATGGATTCCAAGGTCTACATTTGATTCAGGTTGAAAAACCAGATATTGCGATCGTCGATATTGGCTTACCGGACATTGACGGTATTGAATTGGTTCGACGCTTTCGTGAAAATCAAACTGAGGAGGAAATAAGCAAAACAAAAATTTTAATGTTGACCATGCACAAGATGACTGATTCAGTTCTAGCCTCTTTTGCGGCGGGTGCAGACTCCTACTGCATGAAAGATGTTGATGTTGATCACCTAGAAGAAGCCATTCGGGCGACCCATGCTGGATATCCATGGATTGATCCCCAAATTGCTGGCATTGTTCTGCAACAATTTCGTAAAGATACGATCGCGGCCAAATCTCCCGCTGGAAAGACAATCAATATTAAAGCCTTGGACCCGGAGTATGAGGAGATTGTTGATAAGGCGGGCTTAACGGATCGAGAAATTGAGATTTTGCAACTTATCGTGCAGGGTTCAAGTAATGCTGAGATTTCTGAAGCACTTTATGTAACAGTTGGCACCATCAAAACACACATTCGTCATATTTTGAATAAGCTCTGTGTAGACGATCGGACCCATGCAGCGGTTTTAGCGCTTCGAGCTGGCATTATTGAATAGTCTAAACGCTGAATTTAAAATACTTCAGCCTAAAAAATTCAGCCTAAAGAATTCAGTTTATATTAATAATGGCTTACTTTTGATAGAATCTTCCAGCTTAAACAATCTGTATATTAAGATTAATAACTCAATACAGTTTGATCTAATAGGTTCTAAAAATAGGAGAATTATTGATGACTATCAAAACCACACTTGAAGAACAGTCTTCCAATTTAAAAGATAAGGCTCATGATGTTATTGATCATGCTAAAGAAAACTTGAGTGAAATGCAACATAAGGCGGTTGAAAAAGTAGGAGATCTCAGGGATGGTATGCAGCATAGTACGGAGGCATTGGGCACTGAAACCCAGGGAATCGCCCATGAAACTAAAGACCAACTTGGTGCCACAGTCAATTCTGTCACTGGTCATATTCAAGAATTTGTCGGTCATATCTTAGATAAACCTGCATTGGAAGCAGAAGGTTTGGCTCGTCAAGCGGAAGCAGAACTTCAACGAGAACATTCCGGGGAATAAATACAGTTCACTACAAAAGTCTAAGTTTCAGGAGGACATTTTATGCCCCGTCTTGTTGGTAAAAAGTCAAACCCTAGTATATGGCTTGTTCCACTCATTGCGATCGGTGCAATCGGTGTAGTGGCTCAGATGGAATACAGCGGCACCCTGAATATAATGCCAAAAACCGTACGCTATCGATAATTTAATTAATACCAAATCAACATAAGGCCGATATAAGGAGAACTTCCATGCGAAAAGGAACTGATTTGATTGGAAAGCCCATTATTGCCTATGACTCAGGACGTAAAGTGGGAACTGTCCGAGATTTGATTTTTAGTGAGAATCAGAGTGCTTTAGTGGCCTTACTAACTGAAGAACCGAAGTGGTTTGGCTCAGGTAAGATTCTTCTTGTTGTTGATATTAAAGCGATCGGAATTGATGGGATTTTGATTTCTACTGCTGAATTGATTCAATCTGCTGATAAAGTACCTGCGGTTCAACATGTGATTGAACAACGAAACATTCTTCGAGGCACTGAGATTATGACTATTAGTGGTCGTAATCTTGGCAAAATGGTTGACCTATATTTTGATGCAAAGACGGGTGATGTAGAAGGATATGAAGTCTCTGGTGGAGTCTTTTCAGATGCTTACACTGGCCGATCGTTTGTTCCGGTGAATAAGACGTTTCACATTGGTGAAGATTTTGCATTTGTGCCAGATAGCGTAACTGGAATGATGGAAGAACAAGTGGGTGGTTTCAAAGGAGCCATGATTGCGACAAACATCAAAGCCCAAGAATTAGGTACAGTTGCTTCTACTAAAGCCCAAGAATTAGGTGCAGTTGCTTCTGAAAAATTGACTGAAGCCCAAGAAAGAGCAACCGAAAAAGCAGGCGAGCTTTCTCACAGTGCATCCAATGCGATCGATCGAGCAGCAGTCAAAACTCGTTCAGCCGTTGCTAGCTATACCGTAGAAGAAGCCTTTGGTAGAAGGGTTAGGACTACTATTTATAGTCAAGATGGTGAAATCATTGCGGCAATGGGACAAATTGTAACTGCATCAATTATTGAACAAGCACGACACAATCACCGAGAGAAAGCATTAATTGAGGCGACTGGACTTTCTCTCAAAGATGCGACCAAAAGTCAAACCTCTTTAGCCGCAAACCATATGGGTAGTCAGGCGCAGGAGTGGGGCGGTGAGCTTCAATATCAAGCCAGTAATGCATTTACTTGGGCTAGAAAAACGACCGATCGGTTATTTGCTAGAAGTAGTAATGCGATCGAAGAAAAGCGGATTAAGGGTGCACTAGGTCGTCCTGTGAATCGAGTTATTCTAAATTCTGGGGATGATGTTCTTTTGAATGTTGGTGAACTCGTTACGCATCAGGCGATTGTTGAAGCGCGTCAAGCGGATGTGTTAGATATTTTACTCGCGTCTATTTATGATGAAACCCCTCAGATGATGCGTAGTGATATGAAAGCCCCTACTAATGGTCATGCGGCCCTTTCTAGAGTTAACTAATTTATTAAGTCTCCTTGAACATCCCCACGATCGATTGTCATTACAGATTTATTGTTCTGTACTGATGATCGATTTTCTTCTGTATTAACCAATTCTCCCCAAAACATACCCTGCAATCTATGGCTGATTACTCTACCACTACAACTACAATTACTTCCACTGACTCGTCACTTAATCAGGATTTAATTGATTCCATTAAAGATCCGATCGCTAAGAACATCGAAACTATTAGTTCTCTTCATATCCAAGAATCAAGGAATGTTACTAATCATCAACAAATATTAGAATCTGTTGCCCTCTTTTTTGGACAACCGATATTCCTATATTTATTATTAATTTTATTTGCAATTTGGATTGGCGATAATTTTTTAGCATCGCTGGTACCCTTTAATCTTCCGAAATTTCGTTGGACTGATGATGGTTTGGGTGCCGCATCGCTGATCATTTCAACGGGTGTACTTATTCGGCAGACTCGTCAAGAAAAGCTAGCAGAACAACGATCGCAGCTAACTCTTCATCTCGATCTTCTAGTTGAACAAAAGACGGCAAAAATTATTTCACTTCTTGAAGAACTTCGTATTGACTTACCTAACGTGAATAACCGTCACGATCAAGAAGCTCACATGATGAAGGAAGTTGCCGATCCGATCGCAGTTTTAGAAGCGATTCAAGAGACCCTAACCCAGGAATTATCGGCTCAGGAATTATCAGCCCAGGAATTATCAGAAATTAAAGATAAAGACTTGCCTAAAACTTAATCAATACTTGACCATCATTATCTGTTCAAAGCTCCAGTAAAATCATCATCATATAAAGGATCATGAGTTCCCATTATCCGATCCCAAAATGTGAAATATAAGCCGTAATGTAAATGATGCCTACGATGATGAATTGCGTGGTGAGTCGGCCCAATAAACCACCGACTCAGCCAATGGTGGGGAAATTTAGATGAAAATAGTTCATATCCTAAGTGATTCCAAACACTCCAAATTGTCATCGTCAATAGAAGTGCAATCATTACAAAAAAGTGTAACGGTATTATAAATACAATCACAATCAAAAATACAGCCTGCAAAATCACCTCTAATGGATCAAATGCAAATGATGTCCAAGGCGTTGGATCTCCCGATCGGTGATGGCCTTGATGCATCAATTTAAACCATTGAGGATGGTGAAATGCACGATGTAGAAAATAAAAATAAGTATCTTGGATAATCAGTGAAATAATATAGCTAAAAATCAAATATCCCCAGCCATAACGCTCGATCGATTGATAGAGTAGTGTGGAACCCGCATCGCTAGCTAGGGTAATGGTGGCCGCACACAATGCAAACAGCACTGATGCACCTACTGATAGCTCCATATCTTTCCGAATTAGTTTCCAATTTGCTGGCTTTGAGCGGAGACTTTGAGAGCTAACTTTCTGCCAATAATTATTGATATAAAAATACCAGTAGACTACGCCTGAAATTAAGAAATAACGACATAATATAATGCCGAAAAATGCTATCCAGTAATAGAGAAGTCGTTCGATTGTCACTTAGAGTATATCCTGTTGAATTGTTGAATGACTTCTGAATCATCCTCTAGTTCATTGACTGTTAACTCTAATTTCGCAAACCATTTTTCTAGACTAATTTTATGTTTGGTATTTTTTAGAATATGTTTAATCATCATTACACTAACTTGATTCAAAAAAATTAGATAAAAGCAGATGAATTAAGGTAAAAGCAAGTCAGATTATCACTTTAAGATAAAGTCTGACTCACGCCTTAACTCATCTGCCTTCTGACTTGGGATCAATCAATCATGTAAATTCAAAAACTATGCCAAAGCTGGAATACGAGTGCTCTTTTTATTGTTAGGTGATAAGCCATCTGGTCTTACCATTTCTCCTTCAGAGAACGATCGCATCATCCAAACCATTTGTTCGTGAGATTCCATTAAGCCAGTGAGAAAATCCGCTGTTCCTACGTCATGAAAATCCTCAGAACAAGCATCGATCGCATCACGTAAGTTACGAATAATAGTCTCATGGTCACCGACTAGCCGCTCCAGCATCAAAGTTGCAGAAGGAATATCTCCAGGATGCTCTTCGATCGTTGCCAACTCCAGAAAACCCTGAAGGGTGCCCACTGGATACCCTCCTAATTGCCGAACTCGCTCAGCCGCAGCATCGACAGCTTCAGATAATATTTGATACTGTTCTTCCCAGATTTTATGCAATGTCATAAACTGGGGTCCAATGACATCCCAATGATATTTCTTAGTTTTGACAATCAATAGATAAGTATCAGCGACAACTACATTAAGTAAATCTATGACACCATTGCGTTGTTCTTCAGTTAGTCCGATATTAATGCTTTTCATGATCTCTCCATGTCAATATGTGGGTTTGTTCAGTTAGAGAGGTATTTAATAAATCCCCGCTAACTTAGAGCAGTAGCAATTAAACTAATCAAATAGAGGCTAATTCAAGTCCCAATCAGATTAGGGCAAATTATTTCCACTATTGGATAGGTCTAATTTGTTTGCCAGATGTAAAGACAAGCCAGTTTATTGTTTGGCTTTATCAGGCACAGCAGGAGCTATTTTCGCAGCAACGTTAACAGTCTGAACTCCCTTAATTGCTTTGGCTAAGGGTTCTATTTTTGCAAGCTGTTCCTGATTTTGTACTATCCCCGAAACCACAACAGCACCTGCTTTCGCCGTAACTGTTAAGTTTGCCTTGGGTATATTTGCTTCCAGCTTCGATCGGACTTCGCTGGAAAGATCCTTATCTGAACGATCGGTATCTCCCCCAGTTGCATTATTGCGCTGTTCACGGGCTCGAATATCTGCATTAAGCTGGTCCTTACGAACCTTACTCCCTGCATCATCCTGAGCAGATACCGTTTCACTAACTGTTGGGGCATTGCCTGTTTTTTCAGTAGTATTCGGGGCATCGCTAGTGGTTTTGTCCGTACTATTACAAGCACTAGTTAGAACAACTAACAGAGTGCTCATCATTAAAGTTAGAATTATTTTCATGATTTGAATCCTTTGGTGATCTGCAATTCTAAAGTTTATACTTTAAAAATTACGCATGATTCCTCATTTCAGAGGAAGGAATATACTTTCCAGATGAATCAACACCATATATTTCCCATTCCCGAACTCCTCGAGCTTCTAGAAGATCTCCGGCTTTAAGAATTTCATGGGATGTCCCGTCTACAATCAGTAAATACTGTCCATTTACAACATGATCATTATAAGCTTGCGCCCGATTTTCTGGAATTCCCAACCCAATTAACCCCCCCATCAGACCACCTGTTGCAGCCCCAATAGCACCCCCAGCAAGCGTTGTTGCGATCGCGGTTGCAGCAGCTCCAGCCAACATTATTGGCCCAACTCCCGGAATGGCTAGTGTTCCTAACCCAACGAGTAAGCCAGTGATTCCTCCAACAGCCCCGCCCGTTGTGCCTCCAGTCTTTGCACCGTCCTCAACATGAGTTGTGTCAGCAACGGTTTTAACCACCACATCACTATGTTGATTGTCATTTTGTAATTGATCTGAGTCTTTTGCAATAATGGAGACTTGATTCATCGCAAATCCAGAATGTTGAAGCGCATTTAGAGCGTCTTGTGCTTCATTATAATTTGGGAAAATTCCCATTGCTCGCTGTTGGTTCGTAAGCATATATTTCTCCCGATGTTGAAGTAATTTTTTGAAGTAATTTTTGAATTACTAAATCTACCAATCTTATTTCGCTAAGTCTTTCACAGAATCTGCAATTCCATTAGCTGTAGATTGAATTTTGTCACCGAGATCATCCAGCATATTCTTGCCGTCATCAACTGCATCATTCGTCTTATTCCTAAGGCCTTCAGCTTTAGACTCCACACGTCCAATGTTCCCAGTCACGTTCCCTTTGACTTCCCGAGCCATGCCCTTTGTCTGACTTAGCTTAGTTTCAGCTTTACCAGTGGCTTTATCGATCGCTCCTTGTGCCTGATGTTTGAGGCCGATAGAACCAAGAGGTGATAAGGTTGTGGCGCTAACTGAAGAGGGTTGAATTGTCAACACTAATGCTAAAAAGAATAAAACAAACACTATCTTGCGAGCTTGATTTACGATCGCAGAATACGAACTTCTAATGCCTGTTCTAGTGAATTCAATCATCTTGATCTCCTACTATTATCATTCAATAATTATGGTCTTCAGTAGCCGAACATTTCAAGACTAATGAATTAGTAAAAGGGAACAATATTAGGATCGTCCCTTTACAATAGACTCAGTCAATACCATACCTCGCAATATCTGGTCTAAATCGATCGACGATTAAAACTCTGCCAAATAAATATAGCCAACATTGCACCGAGTACAGCAATAAATACTCCAGGGAGACTTAAGCCTGTATTAACTAACTCTAACTTGCCTGTCGTTAAGAAGGTATGTAAGGTTCCACCTAAAAATGCTCCAACAACACCTAGTATCATTGTTGATAAGAATCCACCGCCCTGCGACCCTGGATAAATTGCTTTTGCGATCGCACCTGCAAGTAAGCCTAAAATAACCCATGCAATAATACCCATCTCGTTAGCCTCTTAATTAAGTAATAAACAACAATTGAACTAATCTACGATCGTCACTTGACTACGTTTTTGACCTTATCTTTTTGGTATCCATGACAATCCTGACGATTCTCAATGGTCAACCTTATTGTATAAGTTGTACAATGCACAATCGAGTAGTTCATGCGTGGTTAGCAATTCACTTGTTCAATATAGAATGTATTTTTTAGGAAGGATTCTCTCTAAAGTAATGTGGAAAAAAATCTAAATGTAGTGGCTCAAATACTCCGATCGTCTTAATAAATGATGTTGCAATCGGACCTTTGAGCCTTAAAATAGAGAGCGATCGCCCCCAATAACAAACTCTTAGCCCCATGATTTCTGAGCCAATTCCTGAGAAGTCTGAAACCCTGAATTTTCAGTCGTTGGCCGATCGCGTCCCACCCCAGAATCTAGAGGCTGAAGAAGCTATCCTGGGTGGAATTTTAGTCGATACGGAGGCGATCGGACGAATTACCGATATTCTCGAAAGTGATGCGTTTTATTTGGCGGCTCATCGTCTGATTTATGAGGCCGCATTGACCTTGCACCAGTCGGGTAAACCTGCTGATTTAATGACGGTGGCGACGTGGTTGGGCGATCGTGGAACTCTTGATAAGGTGGGCGGTCAGAGTCGGTTGGTAGAATTGTACGATCGGACACCGGGTGCGGTGAACATTGATTTGTATGCGCAATTGGTGATGGATAAGTATTTGCGACGGCGGCTGATTCGGGTGGGGAATGAGATTTCAGATTTGGGGCACGACACGGCTCAAGAATTACCTGAAGTGCTTGATAGTGCTGAACAAAAGGTTTTTAGTATTACTCAAGCACGGCCCCAAGACGGTTTGGTTTCGACAGCGGAAGTATTGACCCAGACCTTTGCGGATATTGAAAGTCGGGCGATCGGGCAAACGTTGCCAGGATTAGCCTGTGGTTTTTATGATCTTGATGCCATGACCCAAGGCTTTCAGCGTGGTGATTTGATTATTGTTGCAGGTCGTCCGTCAATGGGGAAAACCTCAGTCGTATTGAATATTGCTCGTAACGTTGCGTCTTACCATAAGCTTCCTGTTGCAGTTTTCAGTTTAGAAATGTCTCGCGATCAACTTGTGCAGCGTTTGCTTTCTAGTGAAGTTCGCATTGAAAGTAGTCGCCTCAGAGCGGGTCGCATCAGTGCTCAGGAGTGGGAACCGTTAGCGCACGAAATTAGCAAACTTTCTCAACTTCCACTTTATATTGATGACACTCCAAACTTGACCGTGACTGAAATGCGATCGCGTTGTCGTAGGCTTCAAGCAGAGAGCGGTGGAGCGTTGGGATTAGTTGTGATTGACTATCTTCAATTGATGGGGGGCAATAGTGAAAATCGAGTTCAAATGTTATCTCAAATCACACGCGGACTGAAGGGATTAGCACGAGAATTGGCAGTGCCTATAATTGCATTATCGCAGCTTAGTCGAGGGGTTGAATCTAGGACTGATAAGCGTCCCATGATGTCGGATTTGAGAGAATCGGGCGCGATCGAGCAGGATGCAGATTTGATTATGATGTTATACCGCGATGAATATTACAATAAAGATACGGTCGATCGTGGTGTTGCTGAATTGATTATTAATAAACATCGTAATGGTCCAACAGGTACCGTTAAACTTCTCTTCGAGCCGCAGTATACTCAATTCCGTAATCTTTCAGCATCTAATCAATAATCTATGAATTGCCCGATCGCATACACTATCCGCGAAAGTACGCGAGCTAAACGCATTAATCTCAAACTCTCACCTCAAGGCAAACTGGAAGTAGTAATTCCGATCGGATTCGATCGGAGTCAAATTCCAGATATTATCAAAACTCATGAGCATTGGATTGAACGAACTCGAACTAAATTAATTGACCAACCGCCGCCGCAATCGGGCGAAAACATCCCTAAAACCATACAATTTCTCGCCACCACCGAAAACTGGACAATTGAATATACCCCCGCCAATGTTGTAAGCATTCGGATTAGTGAACGTCCAGAGGCTATCATTCTATGGGGAAATACAACTAACGAAGCCCTCTGTCGAAAAGCATTGCGATCGTGGCTGACAACGCGCGCTGAGAACTTCCTGGGTCCTTGGCTACGATCGTTGAGTAAAGATTGTAATTTGCCATTTAATCAAATAAGTGTACGCGGTCAGAAAACTCGATGGGGAAGTTGTTCAAGCGATCGTAATATTAGTTTGAACTATAAATTACTATTCTTGCCGCCTCAAGTTACACGTTATGTTTTAATTCATGAATTGTGTCATACAGTGCATATGAATCATTCAAAACAATTTTGGCAATTGGTACAAAAAAATGATCCCCTATAT
>JANXNM010000367.1 GCA_025354065.1 Synechococcales cyanobacterium 340R_concoct_173_sub
GTTTATATAGATGCAGTAAGATTCTGGCTGGCCTATACAAATTTCGTAATGCTTAATCCATTAACGTTTGCTTATCGAATTATTTGGAATTTGACACTATTAACTTCCGTTGGGTTACTTGCTCATGGTTGCAGTAGTACGGAACCCGATTCAGCCACGAGTCCAGCACCCATTGTAGAAAAGCCTGCAACAACCACTGCGCCTCAAACAACTCAAGCTCCAACTGCAACATCAGCCCAAAAACCAATTCTAAAGAAACCGACTGAGACCGCTGCTGTACCCACCACACCAACAGCTAGCGCCAAACCAAAAGTAAGTGCTAAGGGTGAAGTCAGTTGTCCAAAAGCAACCCCTGTGGCTTATTTTGAAACGAAGTCAATTCAGATTTCGATTTGTATGGGACAGGATAAAAAGTTGTTTTATCGAGAGGTGGCAATGTCTGCACCTTCAGAGGGTAGAAATTTTCCTAATGCAAAAGAGCAGGGAGAAGGAAACTTTGTCGCTGGGTATGAAAATACAACCTATCGAGTTAATGCAAGGTCTTTGAAAGTAACTCAAGATTCATCCGTTCTTTCGGAACAACCTGTGACTTATTACAAAATTATGAGTACTACAAATACATTCTAAAACATCATTTAACTTAGATTGTGTGAAGATCAAGTGAATGCGGAGAAAATTTGTCCGATCGTTAGTTTTATTCAATCGATTCAACAAAGACATAACATTGATATGACATATCTCTGGTGAATTGACTCCGATCGCTGTAGTTCTGGAGAATGCCGATAGTCTTTGATTAAGCTTCAATCATCGACGTTCTCAAGATGGGCTAGGACGGTGGGGTGCGATCGTCCTTCCGTGAGTTAGCGCTGTGAGTTGCTGAGATGGGGCGATTCTCATTACTGAGAGACTTTCTGCTAAGGCAGAGGTTTTGCCAACGCCAACGAGTTTAGGGATGGGCTAAAATGAGTGTGGTTGTTCATGGGGTCTTGAATTCATGCTGAACTTAGACGTTACGTTGTCACAGGTGATTGATCTGGTTACACAGCTTCCACCGGATGGAAAACGATCGGTTTTAGCAGCACTGGGGGTGACGCAAGAGGTCGATCATTCAGCGGTAATGAGTCAGGACGATCGATTAGTCAAACTTCAGCAGTTATTTGGATGTTGGCGAGATCAACCGGATTTGATCGAGATCTTTCAAGGAATTGAGTCTGATCGACGTTCAGATTTAGGACGTTCTGTGCATGGCTGGTAAGGAATGATGTACTTCCTGGATACAAATATTTGTGTGGCGTTGCTGAACAGTAATCGTAAGGTGGAGCTAAGGTTTTCGCGTGAGTTTCCACAATGCTATACGTCTACGTTGGTGATTGCTGAGTTGTATAAGGGGGCTTATGCGTCGCAACAGGTGGAACGAAATTTGGACAATGTGCGATCGTTCGCAGAACTATTGACGGTGGAGGTTTTCGATCGGGCAGCGGCTGAGGAGTTCGGGAAGATTCAGGCGGAGTTAGGCAGCTTGCTCGACCGACTGGCGTGATGGATTCGCTGATTGCGGCGGTGGCTCGATCGCGCGGGAGCATTGTGGTGACGAATAATATTCGAGATTTTGAAAATATTCCAGGATTACGGTTGGAAGATTGGATTGAGCCATGACGTTACAAATGAATCATCCGGCGATCGTCCTTTCTCATCGCCGTTGGGTGCAAGTGGGTTGGCATCCACCGAGGGATTAGCCAATCGAGCTTCGGTTATCGATGCTCTCAAAGTGGGCGGTAGGGTGCGATCGTCCTTCCGTGAGTTAGAACTGTAGGTTGCTGAGGTTGGGCGATCGGGCTTCTGGGATGAAGGGAGCGATCGCTGGGTCGTTGCAGTATGATGAGAGGGTGAGTCCGTTCTGATGATGAGGGCGCTATGAGTTCTGTGACGGACAAACTCGTCCGATCGTATACGGAGAATGGATAATGCAAGTTTTAAGCTTTGGTGAAATTGAGCAACGGTATGATGGGGAGTGGGTTTTGATTGCCTACACGGAATTGGATGAGAATTTGAAGCCGATCGCAGGTGAGGTGATTGCGCATTCGATCGATCGGGATGTTGTTTATGATGCGATCGGACATCGGGGCGATCGGGGCGTTGCGATCGAATGTTTTGTGAAAGTGCCTGAGGATATGGCGTTCATTCTATGAGTCAGCGAGTGATTTATCCATTAGAACGTCGTAATGGGTTGTTGTTTGTGCGGGTTTCAGTGGGGACGGGAGTTACGCCTCCTGTGGTTGCACGTCTATTGGTTGATACTGGATCGAGTTATACGGTTTTATCAACTCAAATCCTCGTCCGTTCAGGCTGTGAGATTCCACGATCGCCTCGGTTGATTTCGATTACGGCAGCAAGTGGTGTGGTG
>JANXNM010000375.1 GCA_025354065.1 Synechococcales cyanobacterium 340R_concoct_173_sub
TGGCGGATGGCGCGGTTTAGGTACAGCATCGAGATAGAAGGACGTGCTTTCCATTAGGGGTAGGCTTTCATCGCTCGCCACTCTACTTTGATTTGGAACTACTGGTAACCTTACGATAGCTGAATTTCTGAGCCATGTTATTATTGTGATATGTGTAGTTGTGTCAAAATCCTTGTGATGACTGTACGTTCGTGTTAATGGCTTGACTTGGACAAATTGCAGCAGTAACTAGTGTAGTCTTGGCCCATAAGTCGTCAATGTTTTCGGGAACTCTGTAACTTAGTTTCAATTCTTGATTCATCATGAGGACTTATGTTCTTCAATCTCGTTTAGAGAATTTAGTTAAATAATTAAATTATGGGAAAAATCTTCCCTGCCTGTCCTTCAATTACATGAAAGAAACCATGACATTGCTGACTCAATCTGACCATCCAATACAAGCAACTGCCCAGCCTTCTGAATCAGATGCCAACTATAAAGCTCCATCTCTCGTAGCCAATAGTCTTGAACCAGAGAATCAGGCTATCCGATGGCAGGTCGTGGGAAGTACCGTTTTGCTGCATTTAGCACCGTTACTAGCTCTGAACCCTGCTTGGTTCAACTGGAATGCGATCGGGGTAGCTGTCTTTTTGTATTGGATCACCATTGGCTTGGGGATTTCCATGGGATTCCATCGGATGGCGGCCCATCGCAGCTTCACGGTGCCAAAGCCGATTGAATATTTTTTGGTCATGTGTGGCACTTTGGCAGGTCAAGGATCCGTGTTGGGCTGGGTTGGTTATCACCGGATGCACCATCTTTATACCGATGAATCTAAAGATCCCCATGACTCTAATCGTGGTTTCTGGTGGAGTCATTTGAGCTGGTTTATGCATGATGTGCCCGACGAAGCTGAGCGATTGCGCCTGACTAAAGATGTGGCAGGCGATCGGTTTTATCAGTTTTGCCATAAATACCACACCCTGTTACAAGTTGCGCTGGGCGTTGTTTTATACGCTTGGGGTGGAATGCCGTTTGTGGTCTGGGGCGTTTTTGTGAGGTTGATTGTTGGGTTCCATAGTACTTTCTGTGTTAACAGCGTTTGCCATATGTTTGGCTACCGATCGCACAATACCAAAGATACCTCGACGAATAATTGGTGGGTTGCTTTGCTAACTTTTGGCGAAGGCTGGCATAACAACCATCATGCAGTCCAATCTTCGGCGCGATTTGGTTGGAATTGGTGGGAATTGGATATGGTTTGGATGACGATTAGCTTGCTGGAAAAGCTTGGACTGGCGACTAAAGTCAAGACGAGACGTATCTAAAGAGTTGTGAGTGATTCCTGGATTCTTGAATTTGATATGTGGTTTACGGTTATGTTTGTAGTCGTAGACCCGCCACTTAAAATCTCAGCTTAAAAATTTCGGTTGACAAAAGATGCGGGTTAATCAGTCAACCGCCAATCATCCTCTACGATCGCATTTCCCTCAACTGCCTTACCCCAACAAATAGGTTTGATATTTCAAAACTCAGCACATCAACGTCTTAATGATTGACCCAGACTGTGGTGGAAAAACAAAGCTAACGGCTGATGATTATATTGAAGGTGCGCCCGAATTGTTGGCAAAAATTTCGGCAAGCAATGTTTCGATCGATCTGGGTGATAAGAAAACAGCTTATCAACGGAATGATGTTCTTTGGTTTGGCGAGTTTCGGAACAACAGATTGATTGGTTTTATTTGAAAGAGGGACAATATCTTGAATTGTTAGCCGATAAAGATGGCATTACTCGAAGCACGATTTTTCCAGGACTCTGGCTCGATCGTCCGGCTCTCATCAATGGCAATATGAAACGGGTTAAAACTGTCTTAAAATTAGGAATTGAATCAAAAGAACATAATGATTTTGTTCTAAAACTAGCTTCAATCTAAACTAAATCGATTGAAAAATCCCCCTACTTTTTGAGCGACTGTGTTTCGATCGCAAGTTTAGCGCCCGGAACCCGCCGCACCGCATCCATCACCCCGACCACCTTGCCGTGCGTCACCGCTTCATCAGCTCGAATGAGTACCGTTTTTTGGGAATTGTTCATCAGTTGTTCTTGAATACCGCTGCGTAATTGGGCAAGATCAATGGTCTTTTTATTCAGGGCGAGATTTCCCCTAGCATCGATCGTTATCACTACAGGAGTCTCTTGATTGACGGCTTTACTGGTCTGCGCGCCGGGTAAATTCACGGGTAATCCTTCCGATCGGGTTAAGGACAACGTTGACATGATAAAAAACGTCAACAGCGCAAACACCACATCGATCATTGGCACAATATTAATTTGAAAGGGTTGATCTGGCTCTTCGGGTAGACGCATAGTAAACCTTACAACTATCAGTAGTCTATATTACCGGACGATTTCCATACTCTAAGATTTAATGTCACGTCTGATTTAAACAGCATTATGAAACCTTACGATTAAGAGTTGCAATGGTCCAAGCTGCTGCAATTCCGCCCAATAATCCAAACAAATGGCCTTCCCACGAAATGCCGACTCGAACAGGCAAAATCCCCCAAATCATCCCGCCAAACAGGGCCAAAACTAATAGAGAAATTGCGATCGAACCCAAGCTGCGCTCAAAATAAGCCCGCGCTACCAGAAATCCAAAATAGCCAAAAACTACACCACTCGCGCCAATATGAACTGTTGCGGCCCCGCCAAATAGCCACGTTCCCAGACCACTCGCGATCGCCGTTAAAACGGTCACCGCAATCCATTCGCTGCGATCTCTGGCCATAATCAACCAACTCAAAATAACTAGGGGAAAGGTATTACTAATTAAATGTCGCCAACTACCGTGCAGAAATGGCGCAAATATAATGCCCTGTAAGCCCAAAATATTTCGAGGCCGAATGCCCAAATTGTTTAATGCATTATTCATCAAGCTATTTGCCAATTCGATCGCCCATAATAAAACCACGATACAGACCAGGAGATTTCCCTGCGTTTTAAGTTCTTGAAAGAGTCCGCTTGCTTCTTGTTGAGCCGAGCCGAATTGGGGCGAGGAGTTGCGTGACGACATGATGAAATTCCGAGTATATTCTAGTATGACTTTTGATATTGCTAATGTAGCTTATTCTTTTGAAATCATGGCTTGAAAATCATGGCTCAGAACCCTTCTCCATTATGCCATCCATCATTTGCCATGGGACTTGCCATCTGGGGTTATAAAAATTGGTTAGGGACATTCTTCCCTGAAAAAACACCCGCCCAGAATTTTTTGAAACGCTATGGCGATCGCTTTTCTATTGTAGAAGGCAATACGACTTTCTACTCGATTCCCTCGCCGGAGACAGTTAAACGCTGGAAAACGGAAACTCAGCCGGGATTTAAATTTTTTCCGAAGCTTCCTAAGTCTGTCACTCACAATGGTCGCTTGATGCCCTATTTACCCCAAGCCTTTCAATTTCTTGAATTGATGCAGGGATTGGACGATCGATTGGGGGGATTATTTTTGCAATTGCCCCCGAGTTATAGTGCAGGTCACTTTACCGATTTAGAATTATTTTTATCCACTTGGCGATCGGCGACCCAGGTTCCCTTATTCCTCGAAGTTCGCAATCTTACTTGGTTTGAAATTTCTTACCGCGATCGGTTAAACCAATTGTTGAGAATTCATCAAATCGATCGTGTCCTGCTCGACATCCGCCCCATTTACAACGCAAACGACAGTGCCCAACAATACTCAGCAAGCAGAAAGCCGAATCTCCCACTACAACCGATCGTCACAGCGGGAACAGCATTTGTCAGATATATCAGCCATCCAATCCGCGATTGTAATACCGAATATTTAATGGAATGGGTGGAACAGGTTGAGACTTGGTTGAATCAGGGGAAAACAGTCTATTTCTTTATGCATTGTCCAGTGGAGGAGAACTCTCCACAAAATGCTCAATATTTTCAAGACTTACTCGAACGATCGGGCATCAACGTACCGCCGTTACCGTGGAACCTTCTATCCCCGCCCGAATTGGAGCAGTTAGAGCTTTTTCCTTCATGATTTTCGCTTGTTGATGTTATGAAAACGGACTTATAAGTACCGACGAATAATGCCTTTGAGAATTTTCAGAATGGTGGGCGCTTCTATTTTTTCGGTATATTCGGGTGAAAATTCTACTGTTAGGGTGGGCCGATCGGAGCTAATATTTCCGACTTCGCCGCGTACAAAGGTCCAAGCATCCGCAATCGTATAGCAGCCAAAAATTTCTTGATTATCCTTCCCATCAATCTGAGAGTTTATCCAAGCTGCCGCTAAAAGTTCACCATAAAGCTGATAAACCGGATCAGAACCTTCAATTCCACGTTTCGTTTCAACCATAACAAAATAAGGCGCTTGAATCCGTCCTGCAATGCTTGGCCCAATCACGCCATCTGCGATTCCCTCTAGCTCAAACTGACTATATTGTGCCGATAATGCTATTTCTGCCCATACTTGTAAATTCTCCTCTTCTGCAAGTTGCAACAATGGATAAATCGCTTTACACCAGAGCGTTGCTTCATTGAGCAGGTGAACTTGAATAGACTTCAAGGCTTGCTGTAAGTCATCGATATAGCGTTTCTCTCGTTCAGAGATTTCAGTTTGATCAATGTTAAGCCAATCATGATGAATGCCTGTTCTCTCTGTCAATGTAATATGTCGCTTTAGTGCCGCAAGAGTTAAACTAGACAGCTTTAGTTTTTCCATGAATTTCTCTTATCGCTTACCGTATCACTAATGATTTACAGGATTTAGCATTTACAGCGTTTAACTAGATTCAGATTTTTCGCTGGGTTCAGATTTTCCTAAGAGTGTCTCGATGAATTTGTAAAGTTCACCTTCGGGATAGTCCTGTAATTGTAGATCTTTAAGTTCAATTAAACCTTGGGCGAGTTCGATCGATCGGCTTTTATAGCTGTTGTGGGCCGCGAGAAGATCTGTGAAAATCTCTTGTTCAACATGTTGTCGGCTAGCAGTTTCACCCAAAGGCGTTTCAAAAGCGAGAGTGTCTACGTTGTAGCGTAGTAAAAAAATAAGGGCGTTAGTTTGAGCTTGTAGTTCTTGTTGAAGGGTTTTCGTGTCGAGATCCAGCCGATCGAATCCTACGCTGCCTTCAATTCGGAGTTCGACGATCGGTTGGACTTCGGGGTTGATTCTTTTACTCTTGAGCGCGCCTTCAACCAGATCAGTAATTTTTCGCGTTACTTCTTCTAAGCTTTCATTGCCCGTGGTTTTGCATTGAAGTCGGACGATCGGGCGCTGTTGATAATCCGTTTTTAGTTCAGCTTTAATAATAATTTCGTCATTAATTTGATTGATTTCTACTAAAAATGCTCCACGATCGAAGTCGGCTTCTTGAGTGCTATTGGCTTCCAGAGAACCGGGATTGAACACCCAGCCTTCTTCTTGGTAGCTTTTATGAATGTGGCCCAACGCCAGATAATCAATCCCCGCTTTCTTTAATGGCAGTAATTCAATGTACCGCAATGCGCCTTGGTAGCGTGCGATTTGGCCTTCGAGTCCATGGTGAAAAAGCATCACGGTAGGACCGTCAAATTTAGGTACGTTATCGATCGCTGTTACCAATGTTTCAATCATTTTTGGGGCGGATGAACCATACCATTGCGAACCCATGACCCGCACCCCACAAGGTAAGTCGATGTAGCCGCCTACCAGATCTTCTGCATCCCAGGGTTGATAGACAATTTTGCCATCGATCGCTTCCGGTTCAAGCAAAATCACCAATCCGTCATCGGAGAGATATTTCAGCCAGTTGGTGATAGTTCCGAAGGGGCGATTGTCGTGATTGCCCTCGATCGCAATTGTAGTGATGCCCGCATCTTTGAGCATTGAAAAGCAGTCTTTGGCTTGATTGAGAATAGCGGGTTGAATCGTGCGATGCTCGAACAAATCCCCAGCAATCACCACAAAATCCACCTGGGCCTCAATCGCATGTTTTTTCAATACATCTTTGAGAGCGAGATAAAAGTCTTTTGTTCGCTCTTTGTTGTCGTAATGATCGAAGCCGAGGTGAATGTCGGCAATATGCAAAAATCGGGCCATGGTGGATACGATCGGGTTAATACCTTTGAACTATATCCTGATTATTGGGTTGTTGATTCTAAGTTGTATATTCAGCATTGATTTTCACGTAGTCGTAACTCAGGTCGCAGCCCCAAGCCGTGCCTTTTCCGGGGCCGCTGCCGACGGACAATGCAATGATCACTGGATAATTTACGGATTGACCTGAGGTTTGTTCATCTCGTCCGGGGACAGGACTATTGCAATCGGCTGTTTTTGGGTTTGAGATTGTGCTGATGGCCGATCGTTCGACTAAATAAGCATTTGCGCCTGTTCGATCGAATTCTAAAGGCTGCCCATCTTTGATCAATTGATATTCTCCCAACCGAATTTCCAATTGATCCTGGTCAAAGGGCACCCCAGCACGTCCGGCGGCTCCCGCAATGCGGCCCCAATTGGGATCACGGCCATAGATTGCGGCCTTGGTGAGAGACGATCCCGCTACGGTTTTGGCGATTTGTCGAGCGGCGATGTTGTTGAGCGCTCCCGTGACTTGGACTTCGATTAAACAGGTTGCGCCTTCCCCGTCGCGTGCAATAGATTTGGCCAGATAGCGACAAACCTCGGTCAACATGGCTTCGAGCCGTTCCCCGTCTGCATTCATCGCGGTGATGACGGGCGTGCGGGACTGACCATTGGCCAACGCAATCAACGAATCATTGGTGCTGGTGTCGCCATCTACGGTGATTTGGTTAAAGCTTTTATTGGCGGCGCGGGTGAGCATGTCTTGCCAGAGATGGGGCGAGACGGCAGCATCACAGGTGACAAAGGACAGCATCGTAGCCATATTTGGATGGATCATGCCAGATCCCTTAGCAATGCCGCCGATGCGCACAGGCCGATCGCCGATTTTCATTTCCAGGGCGATCGTTTTAGTGACCAGATCGGTGGTAACGATCGATCGGGCTGCATCCTCAGAACCTGTCTCACTCAACGCCGCAACCGCTTGAGGAATGCCAGATCTCAGCGCGTCCATGCGAATCCGTTGGCCAATTACACCCGTGGAGGCCTGTAAAATTAGTTCGGGGGAAATGTTGAGTGCTTTGGCCAGAATGTCGGCGCTTTCAACTGCATCAGCCCAGCCTTGTTTTCCGGTGCTAGCGTTGGCTTGGCCTGCATTACACAAAATTGCGCGAGCGTAGGGTTTGGCCTTTAAATTGTGGCGGCAAATATCAATACAGGCAGCGCGAACATGGCTAGTAGTAAAGACTCCGGCTGCGATCGCGTCTACATCGGACACAATTAGCGCTAAATCCGGTAACCCCGAGGGCTTGAGTCCGGCGGTGATGCCAGCGGCCCGAAATCCTTTTGGAGCCGTCACGCCCCCCGCAACAATCTGCCAGTCTGCCATGCTAATCTCCCTCTCAACAGCTAGAGCTACGGCATTCCGTATTGCCCCGAAACGCCATTATATCAAGCGACTGCCGCGATTCTGGAATGGGAATGAGAAGAAGTTAAAACAATAAAATCGTAAGCAATAAAATTTAAACAATAAAAAAGGGAGGGTCGCCTTCGCAACTCCCCCTTATCATCAGGGTGCATCTACTGAACACAGTATGCCACGTTTGTGGTGAGGGGTCACACCCCTCAGTTAAAATTCATTAAAACTTCATCGAAAATAGATATTTGTTACAGGGTCAGGGATTGAACATCAGTCTCTATTAGCTTTGCAAGATCTTTCAGGAAGCTCGCGGCATCAGCTCCATAAATGATCCGGTGATCGCAGGTGATGTTTACAGTCATTTGTTGACGAACGCCCATCATGCCGTCAGCCGTCGCGACCACGGTTGGACGTGTGGCACCGATCGCAATAATTGAGCCTTGACCAGGCGGCAGAATGGCATCAAAACTATCCACCCCAAACATTCCTAGGTTGGAAATAGTGAAGGTTCCGCTGTTATATTCGTCCGGCGCGAGTTGTTTGGTGCGGGCACGATCGACCAAATCTTTCCAGCTTCTCGACAGGCTGTAGAGGTCTTGCCCGTCCGCTTTTTTCAGTACAGGCGTGATTAATCCACCGTCGGGCATGGCGACCGCAACCGCGATATTAATGTCAGCGTTGTAGTGAATCCCGTTTTCGACGTAGCTAGCGTAAAGCAATGGATGCTTCTGGAGCGTCATGGCGATCGCTTTGGCCAACAGCGCGCTCATCGTTACACCCTTGGGCTTGACTTGGCGGTAAAGCTTATCGAGGGCTTCGGTGGTGATGGTATAGCTGACTCGGAAAACCGGGACATCTAAGCTGACCATCATGTTTTTGACCACAGCGGTCTGCATGGTGTTCATCTTGATGACTTGACCAGGAGTCGGGGGTGCGGCGATCGTGATAGGGGCTTTGGCGGCTACGCTGACGGGTACTTTGGCCGTAGCAGGGGCAGCGGCTATTGGGGCAGCGGCGGCCATGGAAACAGGGGCTTTGCCTTTTCCTGCGGCGGCTTCTACGTCCTCAGCCACAATCCGACCGTGGGGACCGCTGCCCACTAAGCTCTCTAGGCTGATGCCAAAATCTTTTGCGAGTTTTTTCGCTCTGGGTGATGCGACCAATCGGCCAGAGGCTGCGGCAACAGCGGGCTGTGCGTTGGATGTAACTGTCATGTCAAACGATAGTGGCTCGACGGCAGCAGGTTCGGCAATAGTTGCAACACCTCCACCATTAGAAAGTGCAATGGCTTTTTGTTTCGCTTCTTCGACTTCGGCTTCAGTTTCAGCCAACAGTCCGAGGGCCGATCCTACATCAGCGGTTTCTCCAGCCGGGACGACGATCGCAGCTAAGATGCCTTCGTTGAATGATTCCACATCCATGTCTGCTTTATCAGACTCGACGATTAGGACGGTTTCACCCTTTTCGATTTTGTCGCCAGGAGATTTGAGCCAAGAGGTGATTTTTCCCTCGGTCATGGTGGAACTAAGAGCAGGCATGAAAATTTCGTGAATCATCGCAGTGACATCCGAACTAACCAGGGTTTCGTAGTTTCTCATTCTATCGGAAGAGGGGAGCGGTTTTCGGGCGGATGTCTTTTTTTTGGCAAGTTTCTACTAAGTTTTCACCATCAGGTTACGGATTCCGATCGCCCAATGCGTTACCGTATAAAGCTTGGAAATATCGTAGGAACCCTGTATGCCCCGTCTAGCCCTTCTCAGCGTGTCAGATAAAGCTGGAATTGTAGAATTTGCGCAGAAGCTCGTGACTGAATTTGGATTTGACATTATCAGTAGTGGCGGCACTGCCAAAACTCTTAAGGATGCAGGCGTTCCTGTGACTAAAGTGTCGGACTATACGGGTTCGCCTGAAATTCTTGGAGGCCGAGTCAAGACGCTTCATCCCAAAATTCACGGCGGCATTCTTGCACGACGCGATATTCCTGAACATTTGACTGAACTAGATGCCAATGGAATCCGGGCGATCGATCTTGTGGTGGTTAATCTTTACCCATTCGAGCAAACGATTTCAAAACCGGGCGTTGTTTTAGAAGAGGCGATCGAGCAGATTGATATTGGCGGTCCGGCGATGGTGCGGGCGAGCGCTAAAAACTATGCGCATTTGACGATTTTGACAAACCCGAGTCAGTACGATCGGTACCTCGATGAATCTCGCGCGGGAAACGGTGAAGTGAGCCTAAGTTTCCGACAACAATCAGCGCTGGCAGCATTCCAACATACAGCAGCCTATGACACCGCAATTTCGACCTATCTGGCGGCGCAACTTGCAGAAAATTCGGCTGAATTATCTGCTGAACTCCCTAAAAGTTTTGGCCGATCGGGAACGAAATTACAAGCCTTACGGTACGGCGAAAATCCTCATCAAATGGCGGCTTGGTATCAAACAGGGGCAACAGCAACGGGCTGGGCAGCGGCGACTCAATTGCAAGGTAAGGAACTGAGTTATAACAATTTGGTCGATCTCGAAGCGGCTCGTCGAATCATTGTTGAATTCATTGACGGCGATCCCACGGCCATCATTGTGAAGCATACAAATCCCTGTGGTTCTGCTATGGCTTCTAGTATTCTCGAAGCGTATACCAAAGCATTCAATGCCGATTCCACTTCAGCATTCGGCGGCATTGTTGCACTCAATCGTCCGATCGATACCGCAACGGCCACTGAACTCTCTAAAACCTTTCTCGAATGTGTTGTTGCCCCTGGTTGCGATGAGGATGCAAAAACTATTCTTGCAAAGAAAGCAAATTTACGGGTTTTAGTGTTGCCAGATTTGTGCGGTGGGTCTGAGCAGGTGATTAGGGATATTGCAGGTGGATTCTTGGTCCAAGCGGCGGATACTCTGATAACTAATCCTGCTAATTGGACTGTGGCGACTACAACGCAACCGACTCCGGCTGAACTTGAGGAAATGTTGTTTGCCTGGAAGATTTGTAAGCATGTTAAATCGAATGCGATCGTGATTACTAAAGATAGAACGACCCTTGGAGTGGGCGCGGGGCAAATGAATCGCGTGGGGTCGGCCAAAATTGCAATAGAACAAGCAGCGAACAAAATCCAAGGGGCAGTGTTGGCGAGTGATGGATTCTTCCCGTTTGATGACAGTGTACGATCGGCGGCGGCGGCTGGAATTCGGCTTTTAATTCAACCGGGTGGCAGTATGCGGGATGGAGAATCTATTGCGGCGGCGAATGAATTGGGGTTGGTGATGGTGATGACGAGCGTTCGTCACTTCATGCATTAATTTGCTGTACTAATTTGCTGCGTCTCACAGGGAGAATCAGGATGGCGATGTACAATTAAAGGGCCAAGTTTGGATTCACTTAATTGCGGCTTATGACTCCTGAAACTCCCTCCATTTCGGAAACCGTCGAACTTGCACCGAGTTATACCTTAGCGATCGCTGTTGTTCTAATTGGGGCAGCGATCGTTCCATTACAGATTTGGGTGGGCGGAATTGTTGCACTGTTTGGCGGTTTTTTATTGCTGCAATCAGCACTGCTTCGGTTGCAATTTACGGCTACCAATCTCGACGTATATCGCAATGGTAAAGTCATTCGCAGTTTCCCCTACTCCGAATGGAGTCATTGGGAAATTTTCTGGCAACCCATTCCAATTTTGTTTTATTTCCGCGAAGTCAATAGCATTCATTTCTTACCAATTTTGTTTGATCCAAAAATGCTCCAATTGCTCTTAAAACAACGCTGTCCCCAACTCCCCACCGAACTTTAAAATTCGCCTCCAGGCATATGCGTTGTGATGTTCCTAGACATTAAGCGCTACATTTTTCAATCTATTATCCTAGGGTAATATTCAAATTCTATGGTAACTCTGATGCTATTAGAACAAGTTGTCGGCATTCCTCCAAAACTCATTGGTGAAAAGAGGATGAGCTTTCGAGGTTTGGATTGGCAGGCTTTTAAACAAATTCACTCGCTAGTGGCGCATCATACTCATTCGCGCTTTAGTTACGACAATGGAGTTTTAGAAATTACGATGCCCCTAGAATCTCATGAACGATCGGCAAGATTGATTGAACTCTTTATTAGAGTACTCATCGTCGAAATGGGGATGATAATCAAAACAATGGGTTCGACGACCCTCGATCGTGAAGACCTACTAAAAAGTGCTGAACCTGATAATGCTTATTACATTCAAAATTATCAACGGGTAGCCGATCGGACGGTTGATCTGAATGTTGACCCGGCTCCTGATTTGGTGGTTGAGGTTGATATTACGCATACAGATTTGAATAAGAATATTGTCTATGCCGCGATCGGTGTGTCTGAGTTTTGGCGTTTTAATGGGCGGGTTTGGACTATTTTTAAATTAGTGGATAATGCATATGTTGAATGCGATCGATCGCCTACATTTCCCACCATTGAGAAGGCAAAGCTTTATGAATTTCTCGAAGCTGCTTTTCGCAACGAAGTCGCCGCAGAAATCAATTTTCGTCAATGGGTTCGTCAGCAGGTCGATCTGTAGTTGAAATGGCAGTTCAAGAATTGGGCGATCGTTTCTAGTTGATCGAATCTAAATACCAAAATCCGAATTTCCGTCATAATAACCAAGCAGTTCCAGAAGTGCCCATCCCATGGCCCGATCGCTCTACCAAGCTGAATATCTCCTGCGCGAAACCCTCCTCGGACTCCGGCGCGGTGGCTGGATGAACTGGGCCGCGATTAGTACGGTAGCGGTATTGTTGTTGTTGTTTGGCATTGGATTACAAGGCTCGTGGCAATTAGGCGAATTTTTCAATCGTTACGGCAACCAACTCGAAATTTCAGCCTATCTCAACACGGGCGTGGCGGCCAGAGATCTACAACCCACTATTCAAAAGCTCCCGAACGTTACCACTGTCACGGCTATTACAAAAGAAGAGGCTTGGTCCGCGCTGGCCAAGGAACTGGGTGTTACGGATCTTAAAGCGACCACAGCCCAACTTTCAGGTAATCCGCTAGTGGACGAAATCCGGGTTCAGGCCAACAGTCCGACGGCAGTGATTAAATTGGCTGAGGCGTTAAAAAAAGTACAGGGTGTTGAAACGGTGCAATATGTCGGTGAGGTGGTGCAGCAAGTCACGGAACTGAATCATAATTTGCGATTCATTAGCTTCGGGGTGATTGGCTTTTTGACCTTGAGTGCGATCGCAGTCATCACGACCACATTACGCTTGGTCATTGTCGCCCGCTCCCAAGAGATTGAAGTGATGCGGTTGGTTGGGGCGACTCGGATGACTATTTATCTGCCATTTTTGCTTCAGGGCATCACCTTTGGTTTTGCTGGGGCCGCGATCGCTTGGGCATTCATCCAGAGTTTACTCCTGACCTTAAGCCGTTTGGCATCGCAACAAGCCGATCTATTTCAAGGTTTACTGATAGATAGCGGAAAGGGCTGGATTTTACCGTTGGTGTTGCTGGGGTTTGGCGGCGCGATCGGGTTGATTGGTAGTCTATTTGCAGTACAAACGATCGGACGGCGTTAGACGATTATTAACGTTAACTACTTTTAATCGATGGTGCAGAAGATAGGGTTTGTGCCGCCGCTTTCATCAACTGAATATCACCATCCTGCCAATGGCGCACGGATTGACAATGATGTGCGACCAGTAATCCCCATAGTCCTCGTTGGGTCAAAATTGGCACCACGAGATTGGATTTGACCTGTATTTCTTTAAGGAATTGGCGGTGACAGTCGGCGATCGGTTCATTGTCGATGTTGGTAATTGCCCTAACGCGCCCATCCAGATACATAGCGGCATAGTCACCGTTAAAACACTCATCTGGACCTGTTGAACCTAGAATAGAAAATCGGTCTGAACTCAAAGATTCAAAGGTGACTCGTCCCTCCCACTTACGAAAAAAATAATAAAGAACAACCCGATCGACGGCTAATTCGATTCTGGCAGTATCTGTAGTCTTTTGGACTAACGCATCACGCTCTAGAGTTTGAGTGATACCTGAGATAATCCGCTGGAGTCCTCGATTATGGTCCTGATTGGGTTCATTCAATTCTGGTTCGGGGTTGCTCTGCACGATCGTCTCGAAATTCATAGGTCTCTAACAACGATAGCAGATTTACCAGACCTAGATAGCAAGACAACGGGCCGAGCACCCCATAAAGTATTCAATCACTTAATAAGTAATTTCTAGGGTCACAGAAGCTTCAACTGTTTGTTCTCCGCCTAAAATTGGAGTCGGGTCGGCCATAATTTTAGAGCTTCGAGCTTGCAGCATTGAGTCATTCATTTCCATGGGACGCGGACGTGGAACGGCATTGTTAACTTGAATACTGATAATATCTTTCTGGGTAAAATTTAAGACACTGAGAACGGCGTTAGCTTGGGCTTGAGCTTCTTGGGTCGCACGGCGCAATGCAATTTTTTGGGCAGCGGCGATCGCTTCATCGGTCGCAATGAAGCTAATTCCATCAATCCGACTAGCACCAGACCTAACGGATTGATCGATTATCTCACCAGCAGCATTATTGTTAGTGCGGAACACGACCATATTTGAACCGCTATATCCAGTGAGAACTTGTTTATTATTTTCGTAGCTATAGACTGGATTTAAGTTGATTCCGGTTGTTTCTAGCTTTTCGACATTGCGAGATTTAAGAAACGTGACCACTGCATTCGATCGTTTCGCGATCGCCGCTTGAACTTCACCTGCCGTTTTGCCCTGAGCTTCAACACCAAGCCGGATTTGAGCTATTGTGGTTTGAATAGATTCGGTGCCGCGACCAGAGACAGTCAGGGTTCGGAGCATTCGGCTAACTGGGGTAGATTGGGCGATTTGGTCTTGGGCTTGAACGGCATTGGTGAGCGTTGATGTAGTACTAAGAAAGGCCAGTGCGCTTAGAAAGAACGAGAGGGAACGTTGAGTTTTCATCATGATTTAATTCAGTGAGTGCCATAAATTGGGCTATCTCAATACTGTGCCATCAGATCTGAATTCCGATGCATTAGTTGCATTTTTTGATACAGCAGTTTGCATTCACCATTTTAAATTCAATATTCTATGGAACTCTGTAGGCCATTCGATCGTCATCAATACACAAGGTTTTAAAATAACCTTTATCCCTGAATGAATGAGGCATTTCGAGTCATGCAACTTAATCCCAATAATCAAAACCATATCAATCAAATCAATACAATGCAATTTAAGCCGATCGGACGCTGGCTTGTAGGGGTTGCGATGCTGGGCTTGGTCAGTATCACGGGAATGGCTCCGGTGAAGGCAGATTCGGGATTATTCAATAGTCCAGTGGATCAGCTTCCAGCCGCTACCCGCACGATATTACGATCGGGATCGGCCGTAGTAACGGGCGAAAAAGGCAACTATGTGTCGCAGGTTTTGGTGACAGGATCGATGGATACAGCTTGGTCGGTGTTAACAGATTATGACAATGCTGCGCGTTTTCTGCCTAATGTGGAGAGCAATAAAATAGTGGAGACGCGGAAAGACTCGAAAATTGTCGAGCAGGTGAGTTCTCAACAGGTATTTTTCTTCACGGTTAAGTCTAGGGTGAAGCTGGTTTTGACAGAATCAAACCGTCGGCGTATAGATTTCAAATTGCAGGATAGTGACCAATTACAAAGTATGACGGGCTATTGGCAAATTGAACCGATCGCAGCCTATCAAGGTGCAACTCCAACGCAGGTTTTGATTACTCAGGTGGTAGAATCTCAGCCAAAATCCGGAATACCACAAGGCACATTTTACGATATCTTCAAGAACACTTTATCTAAAACAATGTCGGCGATGGGTCGTGAAATGACAACGCGTGAGGCTGCAAAATCTAAATAGAATTCAAATAAATCCCGATCCCCCTAATTCTCTTGTGAAGGGGGAATCGGAGATAGGATGTAGTATCAAAATTAACTCTTTTTTCGGCGTTGCTGATTTGGAAGATAAAGAAATCTCTCCAAGTACCGGAAAATCGTTCTAAAGTTCTAGTGCTTATACCGTAAATCAGCAACGCCCGAAATACTTTTAAGCGGCACATCAGATGTTCAATAAAAATGTGTTTTCCCGAAAGGACCTCGTTCTCAGCTCGTTGTTCCTCCGTTAGTGCCTGCTTCTTTAACTGTTTGTGCGGAGTCGTCATCCGCTCCGCCCCAATATAGGCTTTATCTCCCATACATTCCTGTTCAGGATACAAATGCGGTTGGTGTTCTCGAAACAGATTAATATCCGCTGTCGGACCCCGGACCCCAACAATCACATCTACTATTTCTAGACCATCCGATGTCCCTAGAATTTGAGTTTTCTGGGTATGCTGCTTCTTTTTACCTGAATATCAACCCTTTTGGGTCTTTTGGTCTTAAGGGCGTTCACGGCGTTGCTCGGTGCTATCGGTCAAGAGAACTTCACGGCACAAAATCTCCTGAATCAGGGACCATGACTCAGGGTCGTCGCCAAATTCCTCATACAAACTAGCGGGTAAGACTTGGCGAATCCAATTCAATCCCCAGTGAAAGGTCGTGTGAGCTTCGCTTAGAGACACTCAAAAATCATGCCCAACACCTCAAAGGTTCGGTTATGCCGTAGATACAACAAACAGAGAGCCATGGACTCTTCTAGGTTTAGTTTTGCGGGTCTTCCAGATCCCTTGGCATGGATGCGAACTTTCTTAGCTTCTTGTTTTTCTAGGTCGGTGGTGTGAGCTTTTTTGACCTAGGCTATTTAAAGATTGGAAGGCTTCTAAATTAATTCCTAACATGACCAAAACAAGACGAGGCTCATTTATGGATATGATTAATTAGTTTTTTCATTGGATGGTAAGCAGCTAAAATGCTGTTGTACCGTCTTTTTTCGCCTTAATTTAATTTATGGATAGGTCTATTGAACATGGCCAAGATTCAGCAGCAGCAATCTCAATCAGTATCAGATACGGATGAACAACCCTTATCATTCTCAATGGCGACCTATAAGCGGCAGGCACTCAACTCCCATCTACTGGAGCGCTTTATTACCATGTTAGAACTTGATCCAACCTTGATTAAATCCCATCCCAACTGCGAAAACCTGCTCCATTACGGCTCTCTGACCCTCTAAATCTGTCCGGACCATTGTAGAAGAGTGCATCGAAAAAATAAGGTTGTTGTTGGAGCATCCAGAACATCAGAATGCAATCGCCCAGACTGGAAAAGCTCGCACCTTAGGTGAGCATACTTTTGCGCAACGAGCTAGCCAAATGCATCAAATTATTCATTCCTATATCTCCTACAAGATGACACGATGATTAAGCAAATTACTCACGACAATCAGTTACTTGCCCTGATAGTTTCTCAAGAATTTGATAAACCAGGTATTCATTTTTTCACACCCAATGAGCTTTCCCAACAGTTAGCCTACATGCACCATCCAGTGGGGAAAGTCATTCAACCTCATGTTCACAACCCCGTATCCCGCAAAGTAGAATATACCCAAGAAGTTCTATTTATTAGAAAGGGTAAACTGCGTGTAGACTTCTACAATATCCAGCAGGAGTACCTGGAAAGTCACATCCTTGAGGCGGGTGATATTATCCTCTTAGTGACTGGAGGGCATGGCTTTGAAGTACTTGAAGAAATTGAAATGATTGAGGTGAAGCAAGGTCCCTACGTGGGAGATCAAGATAAAACCCGGTTTGTTGGTGTTGCATCGGATCAGATCAAAATTGTCACAGGTGCGGCCTTATGATCCCTGTTAATGAACCACTCCTCGACGGTAACGAGAAGAAATACTTGCTGGAATGTATCGAAACGGGCTGGATTTCTTCTGAAGGCCCATTCATTAAGAAATTTGAGGAGCAATTTGCTGTGCGTGTCGATCGGCAGCAGGCGATCGCTGTGAGCAATGGGTCAGTGGCGATTGATGCCGCGATCGTTGCCCTCGGCATTGGCGTGGGTGATGAAGTTATTCTGCCCACTTTCACGATTATTTCTTGTGCTGCAGCGATCGTGCGGGCGGGGGCAACGCCTGTGGTGGTTGATGCAGATGCCCTCACTTGGAATATGGATGTGACTCAGATTGAGGCACTCATTACACCGCGCACCAAGGCGATCATGGTGGTGCATATTTACGGATTGCCAGTGGATATGGATGCGGTCATGGCGATCGCCCAAAAACATGGCCTATTCGTGATTGAAGATGCGGCGGAAATGCATGGCCAAACCTACAAAGGTAAACCCTGCGGGAGCTTTGGCGATATTAGCACCTTTAGCTTTTATCCGAATAAACACATCACCACGGGCGAAGGGGGGATGATTGTGACGAATGATGCGGCTTTGGCCGATCGGTGCTGTTCCCTCCGCAACCTTTGCTTCCAGCCCCAACAACGCTTTGTCCATGAAGAACTCGGCTGGAACCTTCGCATGACGAATCTCCAGGCGGCTCTAGGCGTCGCCCAGCTTGAACGACTAGATGAGTTTGTCGATCGTAAACGCCATATGGGCCAACGCTATACTGAACTGCTAGCCGATATTCCCGGCATCCAACTGCCGATCGCCCACACCGAATACGCTGATAATATCTACTGGGTCTACGCGATTGTCTTAGGGGATGCAATCCCCTTTGATGCCGCCGAAGTGATGAAAAGACTTGCCGCCCATCAAATTGGGACGCGACCATTTTTCTGGGGAATGCACGAGCAACCAGTTTTCCGGAAAATGGGGATGTTCGAGAGAATAACGTGTCCAGTGGCTGAAAAAATTGCCCGTCGGGGTTTCTATATTCCCAGCGGGATGGCCCTAACCGATGAACAAATTACAGAAGTCGCAAACAAAGTGAAGGAGGTTCTGCAATGACCGTTTTTGGTAATTATGCCCACTATTATGATTTGCTCTATCAAGACAAAAACTATGTCGGTGAAACCCAATTCATTCATAAATTGATCCAAATTCATGCACCTAACGCTAAAAATATTCTAGAACTGGGCTGTGGTACTGCTAATCACGCTTTACTACTAGCTAAAGAAGGCTATCAGGTAAATGGTGTGGATATGAGTCAGGAAATGCTAAAAAAAGCCGCCGATCGACTGGCTCAAGTTCCCTCCGAAATCGCGGCCCGAATTCAGCTTACCCAAGGCGATATCCGCCAAGTTCGTATCAACCAAACATTTGATGTGGTGCTATCACTTTTCCATGTGATTAGCTATCAAACCACAAACGCCGACCTCCTCGCTGCATTCAGCACTATCAAACAACACCTCAAACCCGGTGGCATTGCTCTCTTCGATGTCTGGTATGGCCCCGCTGTATTGAGTGATCGACCCTCTGTAAGAATCAGACGTTTGGAAGATGAGCATATTAAAGTGACTCGAATTGCAGAGCCAGTAATGTGCCCTAACGAAAATTGTGTCGATGTAAATTATCATGTCTTTATTCAAGAGAAAAAGAGTGGCATACTTGAAGAGTTAAAAGAATCCCATCGTATGCGCTACCTATTTAAACCTGAAGTTGATTTTCTATTACAGGAAATTGGGATGAAGGCGATAACTTGTCGTGAGTGGATGAGCGATCATGATGCTGGTTTTGAAACATGGGGAACTTACTTTATTGCCACTTAGCAACAATTCACTCGATCCCAAATTTAGCTTCAAATGTGTGGAATTTTTCTAAGTACAGGACAAAAATTGAATGGCCCGCCATAGCTAAGTGCCCAGCACATTGCTAACGTTAATAGCGCCACTAATTTACTCAATCACTCCATCTCTTTGAGATGGGTATCCTCCAAATTGAATCCACGGGATTTTAGAATGCCAAATCGCGTTTCAATCGACCACCGTTTTCCATAATTCGTGATCGCCGTTTCCACAGCCTGTTGGGTGACCATGATCAGCAATAGTCAAGATCAAAGCCTAAAAAGAAGTGTTACAGGCGTTTATATCGAGAGTCCGCCTCGGCCTTGCTGGGCATCACTAGGGATAAGCTACTCAGGTTGACGGTTCTGATTCGAAAGAGCACAATTAAAAACAAGGTCATAAATTGAAGGTGTACACCGTGCCATCCAAAATGCTGATACAAGGTCTGGTGAATTAGGGTAATCTCATTCATGAGGGAGTCTTGGGTTGAGTATATACTCCTAGGAATCCCTCTCCTAAAGACTTTAAACCTTTTTATCCTGTACTAAGGGAATTTTTATGAGTAAAGCATGCTCGATTTTCTTCTATGATGGATGGCTCGGTGTCGCGCCAACTGTCATCAACTTGGCAGAACTTCTATCTAAGAATGATTTTAAGGTTACAATTTATACCAGAGATACTGGGTACGTCAGACCTGCAATCTTTAATGATAGTATCTCTGTGATCTATTTCAGTCGGCCAATAGAATTTGAAAAATTTATCAAGTTGCTTAACAAAATCAAGCTTGGTTCTCTGGTACCAACAATATTATTGATGCTATTTGCTTTTCAAATTTTAATTTATCAATTTAAATATAGCCGTAAAAATGCAGATGACTCAATTAGCCTAGGTGTCGATACGAATGGTGCAATTCTAGCATTATTAGAAACATGTTTTACGAAAAGCAGGCTTGTTTATTTGTCGCTTGAACTAGCTGATGCTGACAAAGAGTCTTTCCCCCATTTTGACAGGTGGAGACGTACATTTGATCGCTTCGCCTATAGACGATCGGTTTGTCTCATTATTCAAGATGAGGATAGATTTAAGAGTCTTTGTAAATATGGGAGATATATCCATAAAAAAGTATTTTATATAGCTAATTCTGTATTTTTATACGGTCTTAATAAAAATACTACTTCCTCTGAAAGCTCGAATTTATTTCGAGAACGATTTAATCTAGAGAAAAATGAATATCCTCACCTGATTCTTCAGGCTGGTATGATCGCTGACGAAGTTTTTTCGAAAGAGCTGGCAACAGCTTTTAATTCCATTAAAAAAAGCTTTTCTTTAATTTTTCATAGTAGTAGAGAAATAAATTTGAATGAGCCTTATATCGAAACGCTCCGAGATATTAACACAAGTAACCTTTATCTATCTTTAGATCCACTTCCCTATGAACAGATAGATAGAGTGTTTATCTCAGCCACAATAGGTTTGGCCTTTTACCGTGCAGTTGACGATAATTTTTCTCAGATCGCGAAGGCATCTGGAAAGCTATCCGGCTACCTGAAGTGCGGAAAACCTGTTCTGATTAGTGACTTGCAATCCTTAGTTCAACTAAATGAGAAATATCAATTTGGTATTGTCATTAAGGATCCGTCCAGTTCAGCAGAAGTGGAGCAGGCTCTTGAAAAGGTAATCTCAAATTATGATTTTTATAGTAGCAATGCCATATCTTGCTATGAGCAAGAGTTTGATTTTGGCGGTCAATCTAGACCATTTTTAGAATTCATTGCCTAGCAACGACTTTACTCAATTAGACAGCGTAGAAAATTGAATTATGCCTAGTATGGCGGTGCTAGCCAAATAAACGACGAGCCGATGAGCCGACTTGTGAAAATCCTATTTAGTATAGGTTTGCCAGAGACAATGCACCGCACTCGCTAAAGAACCGGACGTTGCTGATTTAGAGGATGAAGAAATCTTTCCAAGTACCGGAAAATCGTTCTAAAATTCTAGTGCTCATACTGTAAATCAGCAACGCCCTTTTTTCATATGAAAGCTTTTTTACAATCTCCAAATGTAGTGCGTCCTAAAGTGGTCTTTTTTGATGCGGTGGGAACGTTGTTTGGTGTGGTGGGTTCCGTAGGGCTTCAGTATGCAACGATCGCAAAACGCCATGGGGTCATTGCAACGGCAGATAATTTAGACAAATCATTCTATGCAGCATTCAAACGATCGGATTCTCCAGCCTTTCCGGGTGCAGCAGCGATCGATATTCCCAACCTTGAATATAAATGGTGGAAGGAAATTACACGGGCTAGTTTTGAGGGAGGGCAAATGTTTGCTGATTTTGATGCATTTTTTGCGGATTTGTTTGCTTATTTTGCTAGCAGTGAGCCTTGGGTTATTTATCCAGAAACGATACAAACGTTAGATTTTTTCCGTGAATCTGGAATTGCGATCGGAGTTATCTCGAATTTCGATTCACGACTTTATTCTGTGTTGCGATCGCTTTCATTGGATCATTATTTTCAATCTGTGACAATTTCGACTGAAGTGGGGGCCGCAAAACCGAATGGCAAAATCTTTACGATCGCCTTAGCAAAACATAATTGTATGGCTGGTGGGGCTTGGCATGTGGGCGATAGTTTAAAGGAAGATTATCAAGCAGCAACCGCGATGGGACTGCGGGGAATTTTGGTTGATCGTAATACAGCAGAAGACTAAAGTCGATGCCTTGACGATTTCCAGCAAAAGCGATCGTACCACTGACAATTTTGTGCTATTCTATATTGTGGACGAGTTGGGCATGTAGCTCAGGGGATAGAGCATCAGGTTCCGGTCCTGAGGGTCGCAGGTTCGATTCCTGCCATGCTCGTTCAAGTAAACTGCTGAAGATTACACGTCTTTAGCAGTTTGTTTTTGGCGATGCGTGAACTGACGTATGAATCACCACCCTCGATTCGATCGTCCAATCCCAAAGTCGTAACTAAATTAAGTCACTTGCGACCCTGACACACTTGCTCGACAATGTAAGGTAGAACCTTTCGAGAAAACGGTCTGGCAGACAAATGAGAAAATTGATTCAGGGATTGCGCGAGTTTCAGTCCAACTACTTCGTGAGCAACCAAGATCTATTTGAACAACTCGGCGAAGGTCAAACCCCTGCCGTCCTCTTCATTACCTGCTCAGATTCACGCATCGTCCCTAGCCTGATGGTCAACGCAGATCCAGGCGATCTATTTGTCATTCGTAACGCTGGAAATATTATTCCACCCTTCGGAGCCGCCAATGGTGGAGAAGGAGCAGCCATTGAATACGCCATCCATGCCCTAAATATCACCCAAATCATTATCTGCGGCCACAACCACTGTGGAGCCATGAAAGGGTTACTGAAACTCAATGCCCTTCAGGAAGACATGCCACTAGTTTACGACTGGCTTAAACACACAGACGCGACCCGACGACTACTTAAAGAAAATTATGGCGATTATAAAGGCGAGGAATTGCTAGATATTGCGATCGCTGAAAACGTCCTCACCCAAATGGACAACATCAAAACCCATCCCGTCGTCCGATCGCGAATGCACCAAGGTAACTTAAACATTTATGGCTGGATTTATGAAATCGAAACCGGAGAAATTCTCGCCTATCACCCTGAAACAAATTCCTTTGCTCCACCCCAAAGCCTCCTTTATCCAGAAGACTCTGAAGTTGTTCATGGAAAATTCCTCAAAACCGACGCACCCCCAGTGACCAGAAGTACCGTATCAAGTCCCCCCAACTATGCTGATTCCATTGGAACCAGTTGGGTCTCTCCTGACCAAGCCGATCGTATTTTCCGAGGCTCGAAATACTAATAATTATAGGAAGGTTCGATCGTCCTAGGCACATTTTTAAGGGTTTCCACTACCGCTGATTTTTCTCTGTAATGGCAATTGACTCTTTATCAAAGGTTTTGCCAAGATGGCATACCTGGGCTAAGTCAGCAAGTTCACTTCAAATTTTAAGAGAGGCAAATTATCCCTTTCCTGATATTAATCTACGTTTCTTAGGAACGATCGTTCAAAACTATCGAATTATTCGAGGGAAAGAGACAGATGCATTCCAAACCTGGATAAAAAATCGAAGAAGCTGTTTCTAATGAGTTAATTCCAATTCTGGATAATAACAATATATTACTGCCGAATCATATTTATAAAGACAGGGAATTCAAGAGAACTTTTCTCTTTGTTACAGCAGTCGAATAAAAATTGTTTCTATCTCTATCGTTCCACCCCACGCGGGTCCAACACATCTCGCAGGCCATCACCCAAAAGATTAAACGCCAAAACCGTCAACGCCATCAATAGCGCCGGAGCTGCGACCAACCAAGGCTGCAACACCAAAATTGAAGCATTCGTTGCCAACGATAACATATTGCCCCAAGACGGATCAGGCTGCTGAATCCCCAAGCCAATCAAACTCAAAATCGCCTCCGCTACAATAAAACTCGGAATCGTCAACGTCGCCGAAATAATCACATAGGTCGCCGTCTGGGGCAAAACATGGCGCAAAATAATATACAGCGGCTTCCCGCCCATCACCCGCGCCGCCTGAATAAACTCTCGCTCCTTAATAGAGAGAACCTGACCCCGAATCACCCGCGCCAAACCCGCCCAGCGCACCGACGAAATAATCATCGTCACCAAAAAAAATCGTTGAGAACTATCTAAATTTTGCGGCAACACAGCCGACAGCGCAATCAATAAATAAATATCCGGCACCGTCATCAACACTTCAACAAAACGCATCAATATCGCATCGACCCATCCCCCAAAATATCCCGCAATCCCGCCCGCCAAAAGCCCCAGAGGAAACGAGATGCCAATGCCCAAAAGCCCAATCAACAGACTCACCCGACTTCCATAAATCAAACGGCTTAACTGATCTCGCGCCTGCTCATCCGTCCCCAGCACATTAATTCGTCCCTTGCCGATCGTCCCAAACAAATGCAATTGGCTCGGAATTACACCCAAAAACCTATAACTCGCCCCATTCACAAACAATCGAATTGAGGCAGGAGAATCGGTGTCTATTTTTACCGATCGCAGCCCAGTTTTAATATCGATCGCCCCTTGAGTTGTCGGATACACATGAGGACCAACCCAATTACCTGCCGGACTTTTCCAGTAAATGGGCGTTGGGGGAAGCAATGCGCCCTCAGATTGGGATTCATAGGGATCATAGGGGGCCACAAACTCAGCAAAAAGGGCGATCGCATACAACGTCGCCAAAATCATTCCGCCCCACCGCGCCAGACCATTTCCCTTCAGCCGTTCCCACCAACTCATAACCACACCCAATTGACGACTGTAATTGTGCGCATCTGCCCAACAATCTTGCCTACTATCCTACAGGCGAAGGCCGCTAAATCTCTAGCTAAATCTCGACACGCAATCGCCACAGATCCTCATTATCTGCATGTTCCACCACAAAAACGTTGGAGTAAAGATTCGCAATAATTTGCTTTCCGTCCTGGGTCACAGACAAATAGCGCAGACCATCTTGAATAAACGGATAAACCCCTTGCCAATAAAATTTAGGATAATTGAGGCGCAAATCTCCTGGATTCTTATAGCCTAAAAACTTGTTGACCCCCGTTTCCTCAAACTCATAAAAAAGCGCACTTATCTTCTTCAGGTAGCGAGGATCACTCAATTGCCCAATTAAGTCCGATGCTCGAATTAGCCCCGGATAGTCATCCGTCACCGCTTGATCATTGGCAGCAGGCACCGGAAACCGAGTGAGTTCGATATTGCACTTAATCCGCTCTCCATCAATTAAGGCGTGGTTGCCAAACCGTTCATCAATAAAAAGTTTTGCCCGATCGACATGGTAAGGAGTTAACGCGGCATCGGTCGCTCCAGAGGGCAACTGAATCATCTCATCATTGATTCCCGTCGCATATCGACCATCGCGGTCCTGACGGCAAACCCCTTTGACATAGCCAATATCGTGACAGACCAGCGAAATAATAAAATGTAACCAATCGTCACAGGAAACCCCGCCCTCACGAATGTGACGACCGCGCAGAAGCTCTTGACCTACGAGAGCGACCAAAATGGAATGTTCAACGTTGTGATAGAGCGCATCACTGTTTGCGACATTTTCCATGGCCATGGCCCCCACCCAGCCAATAATTTCCTCGTAATCCGCTCTTAACCCGCCGTAGGTACGACGATATCCTTGACGAAGGGTCTTCACGAAGTCATTGATCAGTAGTTCGGTTGCGTTAAACATTCCAGGGAGATTGACTATCAGATAACTATAACTATAGTGTGCCCCTTTCATCACAACTTGATACTGTGGATACAGGAAATTGCGGAAGGGTTCTAGCCAGAGAATAGCATCATGAGCTATTATAAAGGTAAGTTACGCGGGTATAGTTTAGTGGTAAAACGAAAGCTTCCCAAGCTTTAGTTGAGAGTTCGATTCTCTCTACCCGCTTTTGATAGTTGATCAAGTCACTATGGACTCTTTCAACAGAGGTTTGACTACAGCCTAAGTTGCTATACTTAAAATTATGGCACCATTAGACAAGCTTCCGATAAGCAATTGGGGTGAAACTCTCCCTTCTTACGTTCGGTTCCACTCACTGACGAGTAGCACGAAGGATTGTTAGATTGTTTGCATCGAAATGAATCCTTTCAAACTAGCTCCACCCCAACAAGGCAGTAACTGTGAATAATGCAATCAATATCTCTGAATTCAATAATAATGAAGTTGGACAACTTTGGCAATACGTTCAAACATTACAACCAGAAACGATCGCGCAACTATCTCAACCCGGCTCACAAGATGTAATTCAGGTGATGGAACGCAATATTGGCGGACTATTGGGTGGATTGCCGACAGAAGGGTTTGATGTAACAGTCTCAACAAGCCGTGAACACCTCGGTCAACTTTTAGCGAATGCAATGATGAATGGTTATTTCCTACGGAATGCTGAACAACGTTTGGCGCTGGAGAATTCCTTAGTTTAGATTTTGCATTTTAGGGGAAAAGATTCAGTCAGGTGAGATTCAGTCAGGCGATGGTTTGAAAACAATATTGATGAGCAACAGTGCTAACGCTCTCCCACCAACGTAAAAGCAGCCCAATCGATCGGATTTGGATATTGCTTCATTGTGCTCAACATCGCTTGGTGCAAAGCTAATGCTTTATTAGGACTGGTTCTAAGATTGCGATAAAAGTGATTCATGAAGATCGAGGTTGAATGATCGCCCACAGCCCAAAGGGAGACTACCGCACTGGGTACTCCTGCGGCCACAAACGATCGGGATAGTCCTAACACACCATCTCCTGTAATCTTGCCTCTGCCCGTGTCACAAGCACTTAACACAACCAAATTAGCCTTGAGCCTTAAATCAAAAATCTCCCCTGAAGTTAGGAACCCATTATCCATGCCACTTGGAGTAAGGGCGATCGCCCCCGGTACATCCCCTTCGATCGTATCCAGTAATCCATGGGTCGCAAAGTGCAACACAGTAGCTGACTGCATTTGTTCCAAGACATTTTTTTTAGTTGCTTGCTCCCCTAACAAGGGAGCCGTATTCAATAGCTTGCCAATATCGATCGCTTCTTGGCGCGCTCCATTTAATTTTAATAAGCGAGTGCCATTATATTCCGGCATATCGGGATCACCCACAACTAGCGCACCTCCAAGGGATACAACACGTTTGGCCAAGACTTGAGTAAACTCCAGGGTTTGAATAGAAGGGGCTGTGGAAATGGTATGGCGCTCAATCAAGTATTTCCCTTCAGCATCAAGAAGTGCAGCAAAAGGCACCATGAATAATTCTCCCTGAGGTAAGAAAATTACTGACTGGCTCGGATCTTGGGGTAATTCTGTCGCGATTGGGGCGATTAGTAATTGATATAACTGAGTGAGAGGATCCGAGGTATCTGACGACGGTGAGGATGAGGCGATCGCAGGCGGTAGCGGGCGGGTTGTTTTAGGCACCCTCCGACCACGCGCCCCAATTTCAGTCCGACTCGTGGCGACTAACCCAGAAAGAGATTGATCACGACTAAGGGGAGTCGATCGAAAACTAATTTCTCCCGTCGGCTTAATCACCCACGTATAGAGCAAATTATCATCCACGATCGAATATTGGACTAAGGTGGCCTTCTGCGTCTTGGCTATTTGACGCATGGCATCTAGTTTCGGCGCAGGGGGTAAATCCTTTAATTTTTTGCCTAAGGGATGATCCATTGTCCTCGCCGCTAACAGTTCAACGAACGTGCGGGCACGGGCTTCCTCTGAAACTTCCAAAGCTTCATTGCTACGGTTTTGGCCAACTAAGACTTGCTGGAGATTGCGGAATCCTTTGACTTTACGTTCAGCCAAAAAGATCCGATCGGCATCCGACCACTTCTTTGTTGCAGAGCCTTTGCCATAACCCAACTCCCTCCGAAACTCCTCACCATATTTCAAGGCCAGACGTAAATAGGATTCGGCATCTTTCCATCGATTCATACTCATAAAGGTATTGCCCAGCTTAGTTAGCAGGTCAATATCAATGAAACCTACGCTATCTCCTTTTTCAATATCGTCGCTCAGGGCCGATCGATAAAATTCCGCCGCCTGAGGGTATTTGTTTGCCACTGTGTAAGCATCCCCCAAGACCGTCAAACTCTCGCGGATCTTTCCACTCAATTGAGCCGGAGCAAAGAATCCCGGTTGATTCGGATGAGTAGCTTTTGGCCCCAGTAAATCCACGAGACTCAGGGAAAATCCCCGTTGCGTTAGCTGATTACGGATCCGTTTATCTTCTCTATCTCGATAGGTCGAAAAATCGAATTTTTTCGCTTGCTCAATATTAACCATGACAGAATTAAAGCCATAATTGACCAGCCGAACATCGTACTTGTATGCCAATGCAATTCTTCTAGTCTGTGCCTCAATCGCCGGACGATCTTGACCTAAAGCAATATAGATATGCGTGAGTTCATCCAGCCCATAGACTTCCCATTTATAATCCTGAGCCTCGCCTAAAATAGCAACGCCTTGTTTTGCCAGTTGCTCCGCCTTAGCAAAATTTCCTAGCGATCGATAGGATTTAGCCAACCGGACTAAGCCCAACCCTTGTTGCCGACGATTCTGAATCCGTTGGGCAGCGACTAATCCCTGTTCTTGAATTTTGATCGCCTTCTGGTGTTGCGCCCTATCCTCGTAGCAATAGGATAAGGTTCCTAAAGCTTCGGCTTTCGCTGACTGATTTTTTAATTTTTGCAGTATTTCAACACTTTGCTCTAAATACCCAATTCCTTGATCACACCAAGTTTTACCATCATTTCCGATCGCGCCTGCATAGAGACTGCCTAAAAGCTGGAGCGCATTGGCTTCCATGACTTGATCATTTAGTTTTTCCAGCCATTCAAAGCTTTCTCTAAATATTCCGTTGATTTGTTAAAGCTGTACAGATCGCCCTCCATATGAACAATGCTAATCCCATGCAACGCATGATTCTGATCGGATGTGTTCCCCGTTTTCTGGGCAATCTTGAGGCTTTCCCTGTAGTACCTGATAGCGGTTTCTGAGTTTAGCTGAGTCGAATTTTGCAAACGGTAAACATCACCCATAATTTTGAGAATCAATGCTTCTTCTTTAAATTCTCGCTGCTGCTGACGCATTGCACTGATGTACTGCTCATAGTAGGCGATCGATTTCGGATAATTTGCCTGCTTTTG
>JANXNM010000447.1 GCA_025354065.1 Synechococcales cyanobacterium 340R_concoct_173_sub
GCTTGAGCGGTAGGAACTACATTCCAGCCTTCCTGCTCTAGTTCAATCAATGTGGTCGTAGCGATCGCTTCAACTTCGGGCACAATCAAACTCGGTTTTTCCAATTCAATCAACGATCGTAATGCCTCACCATCCAGCATATTAATCACATGCGATCGATGGGCAATTTGCATAGCAGGCGCATCAGCATAGGAATCCACCGCCACCACTTCAATCCCTAACCGCATCGCCTCGATCGCCACCTCACGGCCCAACTCCCCGGAACCCAATAGTAACAACCGATGCGAATCCGGATTGCCCGGTGTAGTCCATTCAGTCCAAGCAGAAAGCGACATGATACAAGATTCCTTAACTGTAAAACTCCTACGAACTATAGCGAGTTGCAGGGCACTACAACTGGACAAGCAAGGGATAAAATTGAACGATCGTTTCTAGAAATTCCATCCAGAAATCTAAACATTGGAACGATCGGTAAGCCAGCGATCGAGATCTGTCGATGATCCAAAATCGAGAAGCGCCTCTGATAAATCATCAAGTTGGTTGATAGAGAGTTTTCGCACCGTTGTTTCGAGGGACTGATTCAGCAATCCAATCCGACGGTTGAGTTGGCGGAGTACAATTGACAACGCCTTATCTTTGGCTCCGCGTGCTTCACCGCGTGCTTCACCGCGTGCTTCAGTAGCCGCTTCCCATTCGAGGAAAACTTTTGGATAGGCCATAATTGTTGCCTCTGAAGATTCAAAAATGGATGGATTTGTTTCTATAGTAACAATTTTCCAGGCACAGAGCATTCGTAGCAATGTGGCTCGTCGTGGATCATCTAACGGTAGGGCAATGACTTCTAAAATCGCATTGGTTTGAGTATTGCCACGACCAAGGACACGTAACCAAAGAGTCTCGGGAATGTTTGGCAGATCTCTGATGGAAACTATTGTGGTACGGATGATAGCGTTCGGAAAACGGTAAACACCTAAAATACGGCGGGTTTGACGAATGAGTGCGCATTCTTTTTGAGCGGTTCGGGTAACGTCGGCGTTAAAATCCACAGCCGAGGTAAATCGTTATCAGTAAGTTTACGTTTTTCGGCGTTTGCTTTTCGAGAAATTTCTTCCCGGAGCCAGAATAGTTTTAGCAGGCAAGTGGAAACGTCTTCACTGGAAGGTGCGTTGCTGTAGGCTTCTAAAACGCTAGGAGTGGCGATGACTTGGTTGAGAAGTCCTTTTTCTTTAGAGTTGACAATTTCCGTGGGATGGAAGAGGAGGTCGATGTATTTGGATTCGCCGGGGACTTCAAACGATCGCTCGACGGTGCCAAAGGGGGCGAGAAGATCGGCCAAAAATTCTTTGGAGAATGCATCAAAAGGGGTTTGGGTCATGGGCCGATCGTCCAAAAGTCTAAAACAAGTCCTAAAATCCAATAGACCTGCTACGAATTAATATCAGCCTAGGCATCAGCGGGATTAAGCCCCATCATTTGCCAAGTTACAAAGGTTCCGATCGGACTCCACAATAAATAAGGCACTAATAATAATGCGGCGACTTGGGAAACCTGTGAGACTAAGATAGTGAGTCCGATCGCCACAAAAAATCCCGTTGCGCCAAAAATCACACCGACTTGGAGCTTCCGGAAAAAGCACATCACCGAGACATAAGACAGTGTAACCACCTCTAAAAGTGCATAGAGTGTCATCAGGAAAATCGATCGAGAACTCCCTGGTTCTGCTTGCCATACAACATAGGCCGACCAACCTGCCGCCACAAAAATACTGGTCCAAATAATTGGAATCGCCCATTCAAACGTGAGCCACTGGGGACGACGCAATCTAAAAAACCAGCGTTGATCGATTTTAACCAGTAGGTTTAGGCCAACCCCAATTAAAATTGCAACAATTCCAATAACTAACCATGCGGGGATCATCTGAGTGCCTCCATAACAATATAAATGTATTTCTAACCAGTATAGAAGACGAATTCTATCCTCGTCCTTATTCGGGCTTTATCTGTGCTTCAGGTCACAATCCTGATAAAATTCATAAGAACGTTGTTCATCTCATTTAATACTCCTTCACCAAAAACTCATGACTAAGGGATTCGGGCCGCAGAAAGAAGTTAAAAAACCGCCTTCTGAAAGCAGTAGAAAGCGTGTGGAAGCCTCGAAGCAGATGGATGACATGAAGGCTGAAGGTTTGCCTGAATTTGAAATCTATCTCCGAATCAAGGATCAAAAAACTTGGTTCCCAGTTGGCGCAATTACTGTACAACGCACCAATCAAGTAAGTGCAGCGATTTATGCGAATGAACAGAGTCTTCGTCAGGGTGCATTCCGCATTTTCCCTGTGCTGAAAAAAGCTGCTCAGAATCTGGAATATGGCTATCGAGATAAGGAATTTAAAGAGGAACCCATTCAAGTTGCAGTCAAGCCAGCACCGGGTGTTCAGGGCGCTGTGAATGCGATCGTAAGTAATATTTCTGAAGCGGTGACGGGACTGTTCAAAAAGAAGAAGAAGAAATAGAGAATCATAATTGCTGTGAATAAGCCCTCGATAAGTTATGGGTTTTTTCATAGCAATTTTAGTTAAAAAGCTCTAAAGACGGCCTTCACACGGGGACCAAAAACAATTAAATCTTGATGGTTGAGAAAGGCTCGGGTTACGGGTTTTCCATTCACCAAGATGCCATTTGTACTGGCTTTTCCGTTCACATTACCGTCCTGGATTTCAAAAACAACTTCGCCCGTTTCGGTCACAAGACGACGGATTACTGCGTGGAAGCGGGAGGAAAACTGCGATCGTAAACAAATCTTATTGTCTAGATCTCGACCGATTGTATAAATATCCTCCACTAACTGAATACAACTAAAATTTGCCTCGTCTTCCAATAAAAGCGATGCTCCCAGGGTAGAAGTCGTGGACAAGTCGAGAGAAGTTAGATGGTAATGATCTATCGACTGAGCAGGAGCATTAGGACTCTGTACTTCAGTCCACTCTGGCACTAACCAAGCGGGTTTAGTCTCTGGAGCTTGAACAATAAGTCCGAGTTGTTGTTGGGCCTGATGTTTAGCTTGGGCTGCAATTTCGTCATTCGGGGAAATGGCAAGGGAATGGTCATAGGAGGCAATTGCATCTGAATACCGCATCAGATCCATCAGTGCATTACCTTGATTACGCCAGGTCAATGCCAATTGAGGGTCGATGTCGAGGGCGCGGCCATAGCAGATAATGGCGGTTTCAGGTTGATTGTAGCCGTATAAGAGCGCATTACCTCGGTGGTGCCAGCCTTGGACTTGCTCGGGTTGGAGCTGAAGCACTCGATCGTAGCAAGCAAGTGATGCATCATATTCACCTAGACCATATTGATAAGCATTTCCGCGTCGCAGCCACAAATTGGCTAATGCTTCCCGGCGAGGTTCGAGCGTTAAGGCTTGGTCATAACTGGCGATCGCATCAGCAAACCGTCCTAAGTCTTCCAATACTGTGCCCCGCTCGTACCATGCTTCCCAAAAATCTCCTCGCGGTGCTAGGAGGCGATCGTAACATTCGATCGCCTCAAGCAATGATCCTGTGGCCGCCGCAGAAATTCCTTGGCGATATAGATCAAGTTCAATATTGGATAAGGGAACACGGCCCGTATCGATCATGACGACCACTTAGCAAAGTACTTTCTAGTGTGTATAGTTACTGACGATTTAGCATCTTTCTTGCGAGATATACATAATTTCTACATAATCTATTTCAATACTCAAATTGAGTAGTCTATTAAGTTACAGTGAAATTACTAGATTTATGATGAAGTTTTCTTTTTTGTAACTATCTTATAGAAATATAGTGCTAATCAGCAGTCTTGGTGGGGAATCCCTGAAGAAAGTGAGCCAGTAGTGCAATCTATCCGCATAATAAATGGGCAGTTGGGACCATGAAGGATCGAAACAAGGATGGTGAATTTGTTACGGTTTGGAGTCACTTGGATTATTTCAGTGCTGTGCTGCATTTTGATGAGTACTTCTGTAATTCTTGCTCAGAGCGAAGTAGACATTCTGCAACAGCAGCGTCAACAGGTTCAGCAACAACGCCATCAAGTTGAGCAACAACGCGATCAACTTAAAAAATTAGAGACCACCGCCGAAAAAGAACGATTGGGCCTACAAAAACGGCTGAAATCCACAGAAACAACCCTTCAATTGCAAGAAGTGGAACTGGATAAATCTACCAAGGCACTGAAATCTCTTGAACAATCTCTGACGCAAACCGAAGCGAGTTACCGTCAACAGCAATTATTCATGTTGGCTCGATTACAATTTTTACAACGACAACGCGATCGGCAAGGGCTTTCACTCTTACTCAAAAGCAGTGACTTAAATGACCTGCTTGATAAACGCTATCGCCTAAAAAAATTGTTTGATTCCGATCGGAAATCCCTCGCTACACTTCAAGATCAGACGACAAAGCTGAGTTCCCAGCGATCGCAAGTGGAAATGAAAAAAAATGAAATCTCGTTAATCATGCAGCAGCTTTTGGCACAGAAAAATGAACTCAATGCTCAATCATCCTATCAAAAAGAATTCATTCAACATCTTAAAACCAACCGCGAAGCCTTAGAGTCTGCCATTGTTCAGCTAGAACGTGATTCCACCAACATCGGCCAAATCATCCGGCAGCGCAGCATCGGCGACAGTCGCGGCATCATTATTACGGGACGCGGGGTCATGACGGTTCCGGTGGATGCGGAAATTACCAGCGGATTTGGCTACCGAATGCACCCGATTTTGGGCTATCAAAAATTCCATTCTGGTCTCGACTTTGGTTCAGACTCGGGCAGCACCATCCGATCGGCAGCGGCGGGAGTGGTTATTTATGCCCAGTGGTATGGCGGCTATGGCAACACAGTGATTGTGGACCATGGCAGTGGCTTTACTACCTTGTACGGCCATACGGAGGGCTTCTATGTAGCAGAAGGTGCCACAGTGCAAAAGGGACAACCGATCGCGGCTGTGGGTTCCACCGGACTCTCTACCGGACCTCATTTACACTTTGAAGTCCGGCAAAATGGGGAACCGATCGACCCAGTTCCATACCTATAAATGCCTATAAATGGCGATCAGCGGTTTCTAATGCAGAACGAGTTTGCACCGTTTCAACGATCGATTTATTAAAAAAGATCAGATCCTTATTGCAATAGATCTCAAGATGATTCTCAATTCCACCAAATTTCTGAAGACAAAACAATTTTTATTATTCTTTTTGTCTTTAGTCTAACCAGGTTATAAGCTAGAAGAATCTAAGCTAGAAAAGCATTGTCATTCTGATCATTATGCGAATCATTCGAGAGTT
>JANXNM010000485.1 GCA_025354065.1 Synechococcales cyanobacterium 340R_concoct_173_sub
GATTAGCGCTTCTGAATTGAAACAAACTCTGGACCAACAGCGTGGGGAAATTCTATTGATTGATGTTAGGAATACACCAGAATTCGATCGGAGTCATCTTCCGGGAGCAATTCATATTAATCTACGTGATATTGAAGATGGGTCAGGACTTAAAATAATTCAAGAATTACAAAGTAAAGAATCCAGAAAAATCATTACGTATTGTTATTCAGGAACCAGATCCAATCGGGCGATCGATCGGCTTCATCAAGCTGGAATTTTTGCAACTAATTTGACAGGTGGTATTGTTCAATGGCGTGATGTGATTGAACCGAGTTTAAAACTACCTAAGACCTAGGACATCTCATTTATCCCTGACTTGACTCACTACAATCAAGATACAGAATTTGCACTTCTCCAGGTAAAAATGCCATCTGAAGTTCAGATGGCATAGAGGAGTAGATTACTTCAAAAGTTACGTTAGAGACCCACTAATTCACGGGATTCAATTCCTGTAATGCGCTGGGCAATCGTATTTTGAAGTTCTAGTTTAGCAATGGCAAAATCGTTCCGAAGATGTTCCAGACGCGCCGTAGCATTGGCTTTATCTGCTGTTAGTCGATTGATATAAATGAGTGCTTTATCATATTCAGGATTAGATTGCAGAACTTCAAAGCGGCGCGCACGGCGTTGGTTGTCATTTTTGAGTACGGCTTCAAACGCAATCACCATTTCAGCATTCCCTTCTAGACGGGCTAAATGTTGACGAGCTTCACCCATACGGAAGTCAATTTCACTCAGGGCTTCAGCGGCTTGAGCGATCGCACTTGGATATTGAATTAGGGATAAACGCATGATACTTTTCCAATGATTAAGTGAATTAAAATTTGTCTCAGAGAGGAACTAGGAGACTTTTAGGCCTTGTAATGTGGGTCGTCTAGAGCGCAATTCATTCACCCGCTCTGTCTCAACAAAAGGAATTGCGATCGAACTAGGAAAGCTATCAGGAATACTTTCACTGATATGGCTTTCAAGAATTGTCACCTCCAATTTAACGGCAATTAAATAAGAACCTGATGGTCTATCACCTGCCATGGGCGATCGTCCTTCATGAATCGATTCGGTGACACTATCGGCAATCAGATCCGCA
>JANXNM010000486.1 GCA_025354065.1 Synechococcales cyanobacterium 340R_concoct_173_sub
GATTAGCGCTTCTGAATTGAAACAAACTCTGGACCAACAGCGTGGGGAAATTCTATTGATTGATGTTAGGAATACACCAGAATTCGATCGGAGTCATCTTCCGGGAGCAATTCATATTAATCTACGTGATATTGAAGATGGATCGGGACTTAAAATAATTCAAGAATTACAAAGTAAAGAATCCAGAAAAATCATTACCTATTGTTATTCAGGAACCAGATCCAACCGAGCAATCGATCGGCTTCGTCAAGCTGGAATTTCTGCAACTAATTTAACGGGTGGCATTGTTCAATGGCGTGATGTGATTGAACCGAGTTTAAAACTACCCAAGACTTAGGTCATCTCGTTTATCCCTGAGTTGACGCACACTACAATTAAGGAACTACGATTAAGGACCTGGAATGGGTCTATCTGTTTGTTGCCAAACTATTACCTAACAGCATGAGGAGAGAATTTTCTGTAATTCCATATCAAATGAAAATAAAGAATCTGCAACTCAAATTTCGATGAAGCTGCCACCTGAACTTCAGATGGCAGACAGGAAAAAATTACTTCAAAATTTATGTTAGAGACCCACTAATTCACGGGATTCAATTCCTGTAATGCGTTGGGCAATAGTATTTTGAAGTTCTAGTTTAGCAACTGCAAAATCATTTCTAAGGTGCTCTAATCGTGCCGTGGCATTGGCTTTATCTGCTGTCAGCCGATTGATATAAATGAGTGCTTTGTCATATTCAGGATTAGATTGTAGAACTTCAAAACGTCGAGCACGGCGTTGATTGTCATTTTTAAGCACAGCTTCAAAGGCAATTATCATCTCAGCATTGCCCTCTAGACGCGCTAAATGTTGACGAGCTTCACCCATACGGAAGTCAATTTCACTCAGGGATTCAGCAGCTTGAGCGATCGCACTTGGATATTGAATTAGGGATAAACGCATGATACTTTTCCAATGATTAAATGAATTAAAAGTTGTCTCAGAGAGGAACTAGGAGACTTTTAGGCCTTGTAATGTGGGTCGTCTAGAGCGCAATTCATTCACCCGCTCTGTCTCAACAAAAGGAATTGCGATCGAACTAGGAAAGCTATCAGGGATACTTTCACTGATATGGCTTTCAAGAATTGTCACCTCCAATTTAACGGCAATTAAATAAGAACCTGATGGTCTATCACCTGCCATGGGCGATCGTCCTTCATGAATCGATTCGGTGACACTATCGGCAATCAGATCCGCA